>NZ_FMTR01000029.1:0-67024 GCF_900100135.1 Pseudomonas sp. NFACC05-1
CAGAGCAAGAAGCCACTTGAGGAGTTGGACGGATGGGTACGACGTAAGCTTCGGTGTGCCATCTGGCGCCAATGGAAGCAGCCCTCGACGAGGGCGCGCAACTTAATGCGCTTGGGGCTTGGCGAAGCTCGTGCCTGCAAGTCAACGTCGAATGGCCGCGGCCCATGGTGGAACTCGGGGGCGTCGCATATGAATCAGGCGCTGCCGAAGAAACTGTGGAACCAACTCGGACTGGTCTCGATACTGGACACGATCAACGGCTTATCTGCATAACCTGAACCGCCGTATACGGAACCGTACGTACGGTGGTGTGAGAGGACGGCGGATGCAAATCCGCCTCCTACTCGATCGCGTAAAAAAGGCCATCTCAATGCCCAAGGTTATGTTTCCGGCGCTCAAGGGGCTTTGACCAGCGATTCGTCTTGTCTGAGGGGGCTGACGACGATTTTCCTTAATATTGAAGGGGAGTGGAGAATACTTCCTGCAAAATTCAAGGGAAAACGCCTAGGAAGATTAATAGTTCATTCCTAAAGAAATGCACTTCTCCTAACCTTCCAGTACCCATTCTGGAGATGCATTTATGCTGATTTTCGTTAAATCGATGGTCATTGGGCTGTGCATTGCAGCCCCTGTAGGACCCATTGGGCTGTTGTGCATACAGCGAAGTCTGATGCTTGGGTGGAGAGCCGGTTTCGCGACGGGATTGGGCGCGGCCACAGCCGATTCGATCTATGGATTCATCGGTGCCCTGGGGGTCACCGCCATCATTGCGACGCTCATCAGCTTTAAACCTTGGTTGTGTATTTTCGGTGGGCTGTTCCTCGCCTACATTGGCTATCAGACAATACGATCGAAGGGCGGCGCGACAGCCATGGCGGGTGAGCGTGCCAACCTGTTCAAAGCCTACTCGACCACGCTGTTCCTGACGCTTTCCAACCCCATGACCATCTTGTCGTTTATCGCGATATTTGCTGCGTTGAGTGATGGCATGGCCAGTGACCAAGGCGGCCAGCACGCCTTGCTGCCGATGGTGACCGGTATCTTCCTGGGCTCGGCTGCCTGGTGGCTGGGGTTGAGTGGGTTCTCCTCCATTTTCAAGGCGCGGATTGCCGAATCGAAACTAAGGCTGATCAACTACTTTTCAGGGGCAACCATCGCCCTCCTGGGGGCCTACCAGGTCGCCACTGGCGTCATGCTGGCCACGGCAATCTGACCCAAGCTTTTATGCCTCGCTGAGCGGGGCATAAGCCTTGGTGTCTCCCTACGTGCACGCAGGACGTTTATTGCAGCCTGAACTCGACGTACGCCCTGAAACGGCCTATCGCCTGGGTGATTTGCGAGGTGGTTGCATTGCTGAATGACAGCCTGACCTGGGTGGTGGCCTCATTCATCAGTGAAAACAACGTGGTGGGAAATACAATCACCTTGAACAGCCTGGCGCATTCGCGCATTTCAAAATATCCAAAGACGAAAGGCAGTTGCACATTGATGAAGAAGCCGCCTGCCGGATGATTCCAACTGACCGCTCTTTGAGCGCCGGCTTTGAGTGGAAATTCGCGCTCAAGGCATTCAAGCATGTGATTCCTTTTATGTGTATAAGACAGCACCCTGGGTTGGCTCAGCTCTCTCAGCGAGTAGTGGTGCTCGATCAGCAAGCCTGCGACAACCGCTTGGCACAGGGCGGGGGTGTTCACCGTGATCAGGCTTTTGGCTTTGCACAATCGACCGCTGAAGGACATGACCCCAGTGCCCTCTGGGGCGACCACATAGCCCATGCGCAAGCCCGGGAAAATCGATTTGGCAAAGGAGCCCAGCAAGAACACCCGACGGCTGTCGATGGACTTCATCGACGCAATGGCATCGCCTTCGTACCTGAAGTAACGGTAGGCAGTGTCTTCGAGAATGAAAAAGTTCTTTTCATCGGCCAGAGAGAGCATGGCTCTCCTGTCGTCATGGGAAAGGCTGTCGGCAGTAGGATTGCTAAAGTCCGGAATCGCATAAAGCGCCTTGATCCTTTCACCTCTGGATTCCAGTGCTTCGATGAACCTGCGCAGGGCGATCGGATCAAGAAAGGCGGCCATGGGGACGGGGACTACTTTTATACCCAGCAGTTTTGCGATACCCGTGATCCCGGAAAACACCGGATCAGGTACCAATAAAACCCCTCCGCCTTCAAAAATGGACAGGAGCGTCAAGATGCAGGCTTCTTGAAAGCCCATGCACACCACAATGCTTTCAGGGTTGGCAACGTTGATCGCTTCATCCACCTGCAGATGGCTGGCGATTATTTCATTGATGATTCCAGCGGTTTTTCCATATTGGCAAAGCAGCGTCGCAAGTGACTGCTCGGTGCCGGCAACGTGATCTTTGTATTGGCTCAGGCCCCTGTCGATGAGCGAAGGGTCGCACTGCTCATCATCGGGTCGACCGGAGGCCAGTGAAATGGCCTCCGGGTTTTCTTGGGCAATCGAGTTTAGTAGGTGAATGACGTTCAGGATGGGGGCGTCGAATATCGTGCTTTCGAATGCGCTGGACACTTTCGCTTCTCCATAAAAAAGCAACGAGCCATTGAAGGCCCGTTGCTCATGATCAACACCCGCTACGCAGGATCGAGTGAGCTTTCTTGATCGACCATGCGCTCCATGGCTTCGAATGCCTGCAGCAGGTCTTCCTTGAGGTCATCCAGGTCCTCCAGGCCAAAGCACAATCGAACCAGGCCTTTCTCGATGCCCATGTCCGCTTTTTCCTGATCCGTCATCGAGGCATGGCTGCCACTGAAGGGCTGGGCAACCATCGACGTCACGCAGGCCATTCCCGTGCCCGTGCCAAACCATTTGAGCGTGCTGGTGAACGTTTTGTAGAAGGGAACCAGGTCGGGTCGAATATCGACAAACACGATGCCGCCGTAACCGGTCAGTTGTTTGCCATCGACGCGTGGGTAATAGACATGCTCGATAAAAGGCAGCTCGCGCAGATAGTTGAGCATGCTGGCTGTCGTCTGGCTGTGCTTTTCCATGCGCAGGTTGAACGTCTGCATGCTTCTGCGAAGCAACCATGCGCTATTGGGCGTTAATATCGTGCCTGAATAAAAGCGACCCTCAAGCAGGCGGTTGTAAATCATTTCACTGTTGACCAGAACCAGGCCGCCCATGACGTCGCTATGCCCGGAGAAGTATTTGGTGGCGCTGTACAGTGAAATGTCGGCGCCAAAGTTCAACGGCTTCTGAAATATCGGCGTGGCCCAAGTATTGTCAACTACCACCAGCGCTTGCGGGTTGTTTTGCTTGACGGCCCGGCTGACCGCATGAATATCAATGTCTTTCAGGAACGGGTTGGTCGGTGTTTCGAAAATGACCATGTCGACGTTCGCCGGCAAGGCATTCAACCCGTCTTGCGTGGTGAGATCCAGAATCGTCAGGTGTGCGCCGATGCGTGCTGCATACCGCTGGAACAATTTATAAGAGCAGCCATAGATGTATTTGTTGATGACCAGTGAAGCACCCGGCTTCAACAGTTCCAACACCATGTAGATGGCGCTCATCCCGGTGCTGTACGCCAGGGCATATTCGCTGCCCTCCAGGGACGCGACAACCTGTTCCAATTCACTCACGTTGGGATTGGCCTTCCTTGAGTAGAAGAAGGCCGAGTCAGCGCTGAAGGCGCTGCACTGATAAATAGGCGTGACCGAAGGTCGGGCGTCCCGGTCATCGACCTTGATATGAAGTATTTCAGTAGACACTTTCATGCTTGGCTGACCAGTTTGATGACCTGTTCATACATGTTCTGCTTGCCCTCGTAACCAATGGTCGGGGTAATGTCGTTTTGCGAAATACCAATTTCTTCAATCGATTCGGTGGGGAAGTGAGCCCTGTCGAATACTTCATGAAGGTTCGAGTTCACCCCGTTGGGGAGCCAGACCTCAGGACCGGTCTCGTCGATGCGTGCCTTGGCAATAATGAATCGATAGCTTTCATGGGGCCGCAGCGTCAGTGATTTCCAATCGCTGTTGTGCCCGTCCGTATAGTTGCGCCGCAGGTAGACGGTCTGTTCGAAATCTTCGGTATTCAGCACTTGAGCGTGCAGCGACACGATATCCCCATGCCACTCGAACTTGCGTTTCTCGTAAGCGCTCAGCGCCTCCTCGCGCAGCTCGACAGGAACGTTCGCCTGGTGTTCGCCCAGCAGTTTGAAATGCGCATCGTGCCCGCATTGAGAGCAGCAACCCTTGCTGTCCAGCCCGATGATTTCAGCGTTCAAACCATAGCGGGTGACGAGCAGGGCGTTACAGTTGTTGCAACTGGTGTTGGTGCCCTCAACGTCATTCACGTTGCCCAGATAGACATGCTCTACGCCCATGCTCCGAGCAACGTCCCGAGCCTTCAGCAACCGGTCCACGGGGGTACGGATGCTGTTGCTCATTTTGTAATCGGGATGGAACCTGACGAAGTGCAACGGCACATTCGGGCCCAGCTCATCCAATACCCACTGGCTGATTTTCCGGGCCGTTTCCTCGTCGTCGCTGATGTCGGTCACCATCAAGGTGCTGACCTCGACATATTTGCCGGCGTCGTAGACCTTCTTGATTCCCGCCAGGACTGGCTCTACCCAGCCGGTGGTGACCTTGCGGTAGTATTCCGGGGAAATGGATTTCAGCGAAATCGAGAAAATATCGATGACCGGCAGTAATTCATCAATGGCTTCTTCACTGATAAAGAACGCCGATTTATATAGGTTGATCAGGCCCGCTTCCTTGGCCAGCCTTGCCGTGTCGAGGATGAACTCATGCCAGACAACGGGATCGTTATACGTCCAGGAAATGACGCGTATGCCGTGCTTGAGTGCGGTTTCCACAACTTGTTCAGGGGTGTAGTAGTAAACGTCTTTGTCGGTGACGTACTTGGCCTGCGAGGTCTTCCAGTTGTGGCAATAACCGCAGTTGAGCATGCAGCCGATATTGCCCAGGGACAGGATCCGCTCTCCAGGGGCAAAGTGGAAAACGGCTTCGGTCTCAATCGTTTCTTCCGTGCTGTGAACACCTTTGCCGTAGTTCAATGTAACGAGTCTGCCGCCTCGGTTCCCGCGCACTTTGCAAAAACCTACCTTGCCCTCCTGTATGACACAGTTTCGCGGGGAAAGATGACACTTGACGACGCCCCCCGGGAGTATTTCTTCCAGTTTTGCCGGGCTGCTTTCCAAGGTCCAGTTTTTATTTTTTGTAGTGTCCATCTTTCTCACTCCTCATCACGGAAGTTGTTATCAATATCATCGGTTGAAAAAAATCGAGGCGAAACAATCCCGCTGCCATGGATGGCAACTATCTTTATGGGTGTTAGTAGGCGGATGAAGCGCGAATCAATCCATAGTTCTTGAGAGAAAAGCGCTTGGCATTCATGTTCATGAAGGGTTGAATAAGCGGGCCGATCACCAGCAGGAATGCGATCGTTCCCACGCCGAACGGGCCGCCTAAAAGCCATCCGCTCGAAAAGATGCCGATTTCAATGATCATTTTGGCTTTGGTGAATGACCAGCCCCACTTGGAAACCATGGTCAGGACCACGAGGTCCATGATTCTGATTCCAATACCGCTCATGATGATCAGCGCGGAGGAGTAGGCACATAACACCAGTCCCGTCGCCAATAACATGTACTCATTCATTCTCGCGATCAAATACTCTCCGAGCCCCAACCCTGACCAGAGATCAATCAACAGGCCGGTCAGCGTTGTTGTAATAAAGGGACTTATCGGCGGGTATTTTTTGTTCCAGAGCATCCACCATGTCAGGAAGAAGAGCGACACGATAGCCGAACAAATGCCCATGCCGAGCATAAGTATTTTATCGATGGAAATGATCAAGACGTCTAATGGGTCGGTACCCAGTTGACTGATGATGAAGCACTTGGCGCCCAGTGAAAAGAAACCGACACCCGTCAAGTACATCAGGAGCTGGTCCTTCTTGAAGTGGCGAAAACTTAGTACTTGCGTGCCAATGTACTGAGCGAATGAGTATGACTTTTTTCCACACTTTATCTTCTCATCTTCCATGCGAGCACCATCCCTGGAGAGAATATTTTTATTATGAGTGCGTCACGCTAAAGAGCAGGGCTATTGATTGCCCTCAGGCTTTCAGGCTGGAAATAGACTAGCGCTCTGCTTTATTTTGGTGCATGCTTTTTTTAATGAAAAACGCGGGCTTTTCATTAAAATTTATACTTTTAACCGGGGAAAACGCACATGGATCGTATAGACGTCAAAATCCTGGGTAAGGTACAGGACTGTGGTCGCATTTCCATCACAGAGCTTTCCAAGCACGCAGGTCTTTCTATTCCTGCCACCAATGACAGGTTGCGCAAACTTGAAGACTCAGGGGTCATCAAGGGCTATCACGCTCAGTTAGATCCAACCAAACTGGGGTACGGCATATCAGCTGTCGTCGGCATCACCACCCTCAAGCCGGCGAAATCCAAATTAATAGCAACGCTCACCGACATACCTGAAGTCGTTGAATGCCTGCACATCACGGGAAACGATTCCTATCTGATCCGGATCTACGCCAGATCCATGGCTGAAATCGAGGACATCATTGCGAAAATCAACGCATACGGAGAGACGCGTACCAGCATTGTCCTGTCCATTCCCATCGAGAGAAGAAAGCTCGCCCCGTGAGTCAGGGCGCCTGTCAGGCAGGGGCGGGGAGTGCTCGATCGACGAGGTCGCTCCCCGGCCATGGGCGTCCGGTCTAGCTCTGGCACGGGTGGGGATGCTTCTGTGGCCAGCGAGACATCCACACGAGTAATAGCATCATGGCGGCGGGGCAGAGGGTGACCGCCAGTAAACCGATGTGCAAATCCGAATGCGCTGAAATAATTCCCACAAGCCATGGAATCAGACTGCATCCGGCATTACCCGAGGCTGTCAGTACAGAGAACATGGTTGCTCCACCTTGAGGGTAGGCATCTGCGGTAATGGCGAGCATCGTGGGCCATAGGCAACTGCCTGAGAACCCTGCGGCGATGGCAGCGGTTAACGCCAATGCGGGGCTGGGGGTGAAGCTGATCACGAAAAACAGGACGACGGTCACGGCGCAGCAGCCTAGCATCAGTGAAACGGCGGGTATCCGTTCTTGCAGCAGAGCGGCAGCCATGCGCCCGAGGGCCATGCCCACTGAAAAACCGGCGAGCGCAAACCCCCCCACTTCTTTCGAGTAGCCCAATCCTTGTTCAGCGAAGGCGGGCAGCCATTGAGACAGTCCCGTTTCCGTAGCTCCTCCTAGAAAGATGGCGATCATGCAGGCGATGAAATAGGGTTGTCTGATAAGCGCGGGCATGGATTCGCGTTGCACGTGCTCCTGTATCAGCGGTGGCAGGGGCAATCGCAGGAACAATAGAAAGGTTGCAAGCGGGGCAACGATCAAGCCCAAGGCGACCATGCGCCAGGAAATGTCCCATCTCAGGGCGATGCTTGCGATCAGCACGGCACTTACCGCGCCAATGCAGAAATACGAATGCAGCCAGTTCATGGCGGCGCTTCGGCGCTCGGGTTGCAGGGCTGCGACAATAGGGCTGAGGATCATATCCAGCACACCCGCACCGAAACCCATGATGGCAACCGCGAAGAGCAGGAAGGTATAGGAAGGGGCAAAAGCCACAAGGGCCAGACCTGCTGAAGTGGTCATCAGCCCAAAGAGAATGATCCGCCTGGCGTCCCCTCGGTCTGCCAATGGCCCGGTGACCAGAATGGCCACTATAAAGCTGAGGAACATGACCGCCGGAATCCGTCCCAGTTGCTCCGTGGTCAGCCCTGACGAGGGGCCAAAGGCATCACTGAACGTCGTCAGGTACACCGGCAGGAAGTTGAGTGCCATGGCCAGGCACAGCATGGCTGCATAACAAGCGTAAAGCGCGTGTCGATGGGGATTGGGCGCAGACAGCATCAGGTATAAAACTCTTGAAATTAGAAACGTGGGGCGCCGTGCGCTTTCCAACAGCATTCAGTCCATTCAATCTCTGAAAAATGAGCTGCGAAAGATGAATCGCCCGGGCTACTGGCAAAGAACCCGAACCGGACGAGTTCTTCTGCATGGAGCAGGTGGAACATACGCATCATGCAGAACTGTGTCCCGTCAACCGAGTTTTCCAGAAGGAAGTCGCTGCCTCTTCGGCTCAGGCGGTAATACATGGTCTGGGTGACGCGATCGAAATCAGCCATGGACCAGTCTGAAAAACCATTGTTGGTCACGACAGAGAACAGCTGCTGGAAACCATTGTTCTGGTATTCGATGCCGCTTTTCATCCAGTGGTTTTTATCTTGGTAGATAAACAGGCCGCATTGGTCAAAGTAGGTACTTGAGGCAAAAGATACCTTGGCCTTCAATGTCCAGTATTGTTCCTCGCTGGCCACCACAATGGCCGGAGCATTGTCATACTCCAGGCCGTAATAGGTGCCTCGCCAGAAATCGGTGTCGGGTGTGGTGTGGATAATGATTTCCTGATCGTTGATGGACGATCGCTCGGGGACGTTAATCCAGGTCCAGTCTGAAATACTCAGTTTTTTCATGCTTTTATTACCCGAAAAACCAGTGGTTTATTTCCCAGTGCTGGTGGACACGTAAATCCGCCGCGCTCAGGTCCTGCTGCCCTGAATTGGGGTTGAGCAAACCCGCGCAAAACATGCTGGCGGCTTTTGCTGCCGCCACACCATGAGCGGAGTCTTCAATCACCACACAGGATGACGGTGGGAGACCCAGGCGTTTGGCGGCCATGAGAAAGATCTCGGGATCTGGCTTGCTGTGCGTAACGTCATCGCCACACACGATCTCACTGAAAAAAAGCTGCAGCCCAGCGTTACGTAAAATCAGCTCAACGAGTGCTCGCGGTGAAGAAGAGGCGACTGCACAAGGTATTCCCGCTCTCTGTAATGCGCCGAGAAGTTCTGTCACGCCTGGCATGGGAGGCAGGGGGGCGGAACTCAATACTTCCATCAACTGCCGGTGATGCTCCGCCATGAGGCAGTCCAGATCTTCTGCAAGCCCGTATTCGGTTTTGATGGCGCTCCACATATGACGCTGCGTGGTGCCTACAAAACGAGACAGTTCTGCCTCATCAAGCACCACGCCATGGCGTGCATAGGAATGTCTTTCCTGTTTCATATAGACCGGCTCACTGTCCACCAGCACACCGTCCATATCGAAAATGAACCCCTGGAAAGCCAGCATCAATGCGCACGCCGCTGTTGAGGGTCACGCTTGAAGTGCAGGAAGTTATAGTGTGAGCGTGCTTCAAACTCATGCAGCTTGAAGGCTTTGGTCATTTCAATGTCTTGGAATCCTTCGCCATCTATTAGCGTGGTAGTGTCTGAGCCGCCAATGATGATAGGCAATTGCATGAGCATGATTTCGTCGACTAGATCAAGATTGAATACCTGCCAGTTCAGGTGGCCACCCCCTTCAACCATGATGTGATTTATTCCGCGAGCTTCAAGCATCGGGAAGAGCTGTTTGAAGTCGACTCGTGCGGTTCCTGCAAAAAGAACCTCTTTACCATGCGCGCGGATGTGCTCGACCATCTTGTGGTCACGTGCTTCTTCTGTCGTTGCGATGATAGTGTGTTCGGGAGAACTAAAGATTTTCGCAGAAGCTGGGAAGTTGAGCGATGTCGTAGGAATGATACGCACAGGATTACGACCGGACTCATAGCGATTGGTCAATTGAGGATCGTCGGTGATAATCGTATTGCGACCGACCATGATGGCATCGACTTCACCGCGGAATTTATGAATGAAGCGCATGTCTTCATCGTCGAAATGCTGAAACAGCGGTTTGCTGGAGGCTTCATTGCCGAGCGTCAGTTTGCCATCGATGGAAATCTGGCTGAATACAGTAACTTTCATAAGGGGTCTACTTGAAGGGCTGGTTAGCTTTAGCGTGACAAGTGCTTGGGATTGGGGGTGAAGACGCTTTTTATCGTGGGTGCGCAAGGATCATTCAACAAACTGTCAAATGCTGTTGAATAAGCTTCAAGGGGATAACGGTGGGTGACTAGCTTTCCAAGTTCAGGAAGCCTGTGGGCAATGCGCAGCGCCCGGGGGAAGTGCTGGTTGTACTCGCCTGCGGCAATGATACTGATGGCATTGACCAGGAAGTGTTTTGCAGGGAGTGAATATTCATAATTCCCGTTGAATCCGAACAGGACAATCCTGCCACCTCGGGCAACCCGGCTGGCGGCTGTCTCGAGCTGATTACCCACGGTATCGATGACAACATCGTATTTTTCCTGGTTTTGCCCAAGGCACTCAAGTTCCTCAGGGCGCACGATGTTCAAACCCAGGGAGTGTCCGAATTCGATTCGAAAGGTATTCAAATCGGTAGCACATGTATGGACGCCCATCGCGCGCAAAAGTAGTTGTGCGACCAGGCTCATGGGGCCCGATCCTAGAAGCAGCACACGTTCCCCCGCTTTGATGGAGGCTTGTTCAATGTTGTTCAAAATACAGGCTACGGGTTCAACCAAGACGGCTGTTTCCCAACTCATGTCGTCTGGGATGCAGTGTACAAAGCGCTCGCGTGTTATGAATCGCTCCGCAAATGTACCGTGCTTGTTGACGCCGGCGATGTCCAGGCCCGCATTTGAACCGCCATTGCATAGATGGGTTCTAGCGGCGTTGCAATGTTCGCAGTTACCGCAGTATTCGTTGGGGTCTATCACCACACGCATCCCTTTACGCGTGCGTTTGACGCCTGCCCCTACATTGACAACGACGCCGACCGCTTCGTGACCACGGACGATGCCCACCTGTCCCTCTTCACGCCCGGACAATACCGCCAGGTCTGTTCCGCAAATACCGGAGAGTACAATGTCTATTTCTATACCATCGGCGGGTAGCGTTTCGGACACTTCGTGACTCACCAAGCTCAACGTTCGTGTGCTCGCTAAACTGATTGCTTTCATATACCCATCAGCGCTCTATTCGATTTTTTTGGATGAAGCATGCCAACTAGAGAACCCGCTCTGCTGTATCTGGAGCGGCCTACGGACGTGAAGCACGGTTCATCCATTTGGAAACGGCTGGCATTATGCAAGGCTGACAGAGTTGGTTTCAGTCGAAAAAGAATTACCGATAACGACACGATGATTCATGTTGTTTCAGCTTGGCCCGCCAGGCGCCGTAAAGACAGGCCACGCATGGTCGTTTCTAAGTTGGCAGGGGGGTGAATATTATTATTTGGACACAACTTGCGATGTGCAATTAATCAATAACGGTAAAAAACCTTTTACCCTTCAAGGCTATGCACCAGGTTTTCAATCGCTTCCAGGGCGGCCTCATCCGGTGGCTCCGGTGTCGGATGTGCGTTGCGCATCTGGTATGCAAGACGGTATTCACTGGGTGTGCAACTGGCATATTGCTTGAAGGCGCGAGCGAAGTACGACGGGTCCTTGAAGCCGGCCTCGTAGCCGATGCTGGTGATGGGCATCTGGCTGTTATCGAGCAGTTCCTTGGCGAAGCTCATGCGTTTGTTCAGTACGTAGTCAGTGAAACCGAGGCCATTGGCTTCCTTGAACACCCGGCTGAAACGAAACGTCGTCATGCCGCAACGCTTGGCCAGGTCGCGCTGATCGATGCTGTCGCGAAAATGCTGGTCGATGTACAGCATGATGTGGCTGAGGGCCTGGTGCTTCTGGTGCCCGGCGGTCAGGCGAATGCTGTCCGGCAGGGTCGGGGAGTGGTCGATCTGCGAGGTCTTTCCTCGGCCATTGGTATTGCGACGCAACTCGCACAGTTGCACCACGGCCGTGAGGTAGCGCTTTTTCTCGGCGGCGGACAAGGGCAGCACCATGTATTCCCAGACGCTGGAGCGCATGGCCCACACCGCCAACTCTTCGGAGTGCTGCACGGTGAACATGGTGATGGGCGTGCCAGGTACGGTTCGTTTGATCTCCAACAGGCGTCGCAGGCCCGGCGTGTCCGGGCGGTCGAAATGGATGCAGATCATGTCGACCTGTTCCGCGCTGGGCAGCATGGCGTTTTTTGCCAGCGTGCAGTCGCACGTGTCCTGGAATTGGGAGACGAGTTCCTTGGTGGACCGATCGTGAGTCAGATCGAACCATAACAGCTTTGGTTTTTCAGTCAGACTTGGCGTCATAGGACGACTACCCAGAGGTTCTTCCTGCCCTTTAGCTAGCAGTATTGTCACAGTGCTATCACTTCGCCGAATAAATTTTTATAAAAAACCGATCTTTTAGCGCCGTCCCGCCACGAGACGCTCGCGAGCGCCCGTCTGCGCTGCGGTACGGATGGATTTTCCGACCCAGCAGGCCCTTTCCCACCTGCCGCAAAAAAATCCTAGCGAAGTGCAAAATCCTCCTAACGGCTATGACCACCTGCTGACTAGGGTTGCATCAGGCAGTTCGCAATGTACTGCCCTTGAAAAACAACCCCGATGAGGTGTGCGAAATGACTCTTCAAACAATCAAGGCTTCGGTACTGAAGTTCGCCAAAGATGAAGATGGCCTGACCATTGTGGAATACGCCGTGGCCGGTGGGTTGATCACCGTCTTGGTGGCCGCTGCGTTTGTTCTTCTGGGCGGTGCCGTGAATACCAAGATCCGTGCGCTGTGCCAGGCGGTCAACGGCAACGTTGCCTGCGCATAAGCGATCACTTGCTTGGGGACACGGTAACTATCAAGGAAAACCGCTTGCGACTCTTTTGCAGTGAGTACAACGAATCAATCAAATGGACTTCGCGCTGTCCCCTCCAACCAAGTTCGTAGCATAACTTCTTAACGCGCGTGAGGTTCATGAAATGACTTTCCAGACAATAAGAACTTCGATCAGCAAGTTCGCCAAAGATGAAGACGGCCTGACCATTGTTGAATACGCGGTGGCGGGTGGCTTGATCACGGTGTTGGTGGCAGCGGCATTCGTCCTTCTGGGCGGCGCAGTGGACACCAAGATCCGTGCGTTGTGCCAAGCCGCCAATGGCAACGTCGCCTGCTAACGATAATCACACTAGGGAGACGCATCATGTCCATGGAATTGCTGGTGTCGACGGTGCTGCTGCTGGGACTGCTGGGTGTGGCGGTGGTGAGCGATCTGCTTCGCCACCGCATCCCCAACACGCTGGTCCTGTTGGGCCTTGCCCTGGGGTTGGCCGGCCAGGTTTATACCGGTGGGCTCGGCGGCCTGGGCGACAGCCTATTGGGCATGCTGATCTGTTTCGGGTTGTTCCTGCCCATGTACGCGGTGGGTGGCATGGCCGCCGGTGACGTCAAGCTGATGACCATGGTCGGCAGCTTCCTGCCTTTTCATTACGCACTGTGGGCGGCGCTGTTCAGCCTGATCGCCGGCGGTGTGTGCGGTTTCCTGATCGTCCTGGCCCGTGGCCAACTGCTCCAGACCTTGGGGCGCTATTGGTTGATGGTGCGAGCCCAGGCCTATCTGGCGCCGACTTCCGATGAAGTGGCCGGTAAACCCTTTCCTTATTCGATTGCGATCCTGATCGGTACTTTGAACAGCGTTTACTGGCAACTGGTTGCCGGCGGCTGGGGAGTCTAGTCATGCACGTCATCAACGATAGCGATGCCTACCCCAGCGAACGGGAAGCGGTCCAACGCCTGGCGCCACAACCTTGCACCATTCGCGACACCGGCCTGAGCGACAGTTTCCTGGGTGAGCTGGTGTGCAAGCATCTGCACGACGCCGGTGTGCTGGACATGTCGCGGCTGGTGGAGCGCCTGGCCCTGACCGGCGCGGTGCTGGAAGAAGTCCTGGCGTTCCTGCGCAAGGACGGTCGTGTCGAAGTGCTGGGCCAGCTGGGGCAAACGGGTGTACAGACGCTGCGCTATGGCCTGACCGAACGCGGTCGCAGTTCGGCGCGTGACGCCCTGGCCCGTAGCGGCTACATCGGCGCGGCCCCGTTCCCGGTCAGCACCTATCGCTCGCTGATCAAGATCCAGACCATTCACCATGGCCGCATCACCGCCAAGGACATGCACCAGGCCTTGGCCGGCCTGGTGTTGAGCCAAGGCATGCTCGACCAGTTGGGCGTCGCCCTGAATTCCGGGCGGGCGATCATGATCTACGGTCCGGCGGGCACGGGCAAAACCTATGTCAGCAGCCGATTGATCCGGCTGTTCGCCGAGGCGATCTGGGTGCCCCATGCCATCGTCATCAACGAGTCGGTCATCGAGATCTACGACCCGCAGGTGCACCAGCGCCTGGATGACCACGGCCAATCGAACAACCTGATGCTCAACGAAGGCATCGACCGCCGGCTGCTGTGCTGCAAACGCCCGATCGTCATTACCGGCGGCGAGCTGAACATGGAACAGCTGGACGTGCGCTACGACCCGTTCACCCGGCAATACCAGGCGGCTTTGCAGCTCAAGGCCAGCAACGGCCTGTTCATCATCGATGACATGGGCCGCCAGCGCATGGCCCCAGCCGAGTTGCTCAATCGCTGGATCGTGCCCATGGAGGAGAAGCGCGACTTCATCAACCTGGGCGGCGGCCGGCATTGCGAGCTGCCATTCGACCTGGTGCTGGTGTTTTCCACCAACCTCAATCCCCTCGAATTGGCCGACGAGGCCTTCCTGCGGCGCATTGGCTACAAGGTGCAGTTCGGCTACCTCAAGCCCGAGGAGTACGAACAGATCTGGCGCCAGGAATGCGAACGCCTGGGCATCCCGTATGACCCCCTGTTGGTGCGCTATGTCCTGCAGCGGCTTTACGCAGGCGAAGGCATGCCGCTGGTGCCTTGCCATCCCCGTGACCTGTTGAACATGGCGCTTGACCGCCAGCGCTACCTGGGCGGTTCCGGGCCCCTGTCACCGCAAGAGTTGGAATGGGCCTGGCACAACTATTTCGTTCAGCTCGACTTCCTTTGATCTGGAGATACCGACATGAGCTCTCGTACGCTTCCCCTGATAGGCGTTTCCCTGGTAATGGGCCTTGGTGCCGCATGGATGGCCGACTCCTGGCTGAGCGCACGACTCAATGCGACCCCCGATGACCACTTGCGAAGCGTGGTGGTCGCCACGGTGGAAATCCCCTTCGGGCAAATGGTCGAGGCCCAGCAGGTCACCACCGTGCGCATGCCCATGGACACGATCCCGGACGACGCCTTCGATTCCAGCGAGCAGGCCGTAGGCAAGATTGCCACCTTCGACATTCTGCGTGGCGACATCGTGCGGGGCGCGCGGTTGAGTGAGCACCTGGGTGGCAGCACCCTGGCTTCGCTGATCGCACCGGACAAACGCGCCATTTCGGTAAGGGTGGATGATGTGGTCGGCGTGGGTGGCTTCCTCCTGCCGGGCAACCGGGTCGATGTCTTGGCGACCAAGACCACCAGTGCCGGCAGCAACAGTGCGACGTCCCGGACCCTCCTGGAAAACCTGCGGGTACTGGCCGTGGACCAGACCGCAGGCACGGACAAGACCCAACCCGTAGTGGTGCGTGCTGTGACGTTGGAAATGTCGGCCACCGAAGCGGAATTGCTGGTCACTGCGCAGACCGAGGGCAAGTTGCAATTGGCCTTGCGCAACCCGTTGAACCTGGAGAAAAAGGCCGTGGCCGTTGCACCGCCAGCCCCGGCGCCAGTCATGGCGATGGCCGCTCCACTGCCAAAACCTGTGGTACAGCGCAGTGCCAAGCCGCAAGGCGGGGCGATCACGCTGATCCGCGGAACAGAAAGCAGTGTGATCAATGTCCGCTGAGTAACACCCTCCATGCCAGGCCCTTGTGGACCGTGGCGATGCCGATCCTCAAACGTTGTATGAGGGCTCGATGATGAATGCCAATATCCGGCGCCAGGGAGGGGCGGTGAGTGTACTGATGGTGATCGCGTTGGTAGCGATTTCCATGATGGCGGCGTTGGCCCTGGATGGCGGGCACATGCTGCTGAACAAGACGCGTCTGCAAAATGCGGTGGATGCCGCCGCCCTGGGCGGGGCCAAGACCCTGAGCCAGGTGAGTGGCAGCATCAACATGGCCAGCACCACTCGCGCGGCGGCCCTGGACACGCTCAACAGAAACGCCAACGCCGCCGGCAACACCGAACTGGCAACCGCCGTTGCTGGCAACCCGGGGGCGTTTGCCGTGGTGGAACTGTCCAGCAGCGTCTACGGCCCGTTCTCCTATCCAGGGCCTACCGATGCCAAATACGTACGGGTGTCGGTGGCCAGTTATCAATTGAACGGTTTTTTCTGGAGCTTCGTGCAAACGATGGGCAGCGCCGGCTTGGGCAACAAGCGCGTGGCGGCGATTGCCACCGCGGGGCCCAGCCCCACCTCTCCGTGTGATCTGGCGCCGTTGATGGTCTGTGGCGATCCCACTCAATACGACCCGGCCGCCGGCAACTTCTGGGGGTATCAGTTTGGCGATCTGGAAGTCTTGAAAACGGCGGCGGGGAACACATCACCCATCGGCCCGGGCAACTTCCAATTGCTGGATTTCGGCTCAGGCGGCAGCGCAGTCCGCGAGGATCTGGCCGGTGGTGGCTCGGTTTGCCGCAGTGTCGGCGACAACGTCCAGACTGCGCCAGGTAATAAAGCCGGTCCTACTTCCCAAGGCTTGAATACGCGCTTCGGTATCTACAACGGCCCCGTCAGTTCTTCGGACTACCCGCCGGACCTGGTCACGTCCTCAGGCACCCCGGCGATCACCTACAACGATGCGCTCTCCCAGGCGCAATACAAAGGCCAATCCATCAATTCGAGCAACGGCGATCTTTCGGCGGGCGGCGAGGCGATACAGGACTACAACGACTGGCGGGCCCAGGTCGCCGCCTGTGTGGCGGGGGGCGGCAGCGGTTGTGAAAGCAACGGGGTTTTCGAGCGCCGGATGTTGAAAATCGTGATCGGTGATTGCGCCGGGAAGCTGAGCGGCTCGACGTCGATTCCAGTCTTGGGGTTCGGCTGCTATTTCGTCGTGCAGCCGGTGGACGGCGGTGGTTCGGAGTCCATTATCTTCGGCCAGTTCGTCCAGGAGTGCGAAGGCGACAACGTGCCCGGTCCTACGCCCTCCACCGATTCCGGCCCGCAGATCATCCAGCTCTACAAAACCTATCTCAACGGCAGCGGCACGCCGAGCACCGACTCGTAGGAGGCGTCATGGGACTTTCTCATTTCAAACCCGCACAAGCCCAGCAAGGCGTAGCGCTGGTGGAGTTCACCCTGGTGCTGCCGTTGCTGCTGTTGTTGCTGCTGGCCTTCGGCGAGTTCGGCCGCATGCTCTACCAATACAACGTGCTATTGCAGGCCAGTCGCGATGCCGACCGTTTCGTCGCCAGCCAGGCGTGGAATACCACCCTGGGCGGCATCACGCTGAACAACACGTTGCTGACCCAGACAAAAAACGTCGCGGTGTATGGCGTGCCCAGTGCTACCGGCACCGCCGTGGTGTCAGGGTTGACCACGGCTCACGTTCAGGTCGCCGCCGAGGGCATCGATCATGTGCGCGTCACCATTACCTACCCCTTCTGTCCGGTGATTGGTGCGGGTAACTGCACCGGTTCGATTCCAGGATTTTTCGGCAATGCCATTCCCTTGGGCATCCAGTTGGTCGCAACCACCGTGATGAGGGCGCTGTGATGAATCACAAACACATGCGCGGCACTTACATCGTGGAGTTTTCCTTCGTGGGCTTGCTGGTGTTCATCCTGCTGTTCGGCGTGGTGGAAATGGGCCGGTTGTACTTCACGGTCAACGCGCTGGATGAAGCGGCGCGCCGTGGAGTCCGGCTGGCGGCGGTGTGCAATATCAGCGACCCGGTGGTGTTGCGTCGGGCCATCTTCAACGCCGCGACGGACGCCGGCACCAGTCAACTGATCACCAGCCTGGCGACCTCGAACCTGGCGCTGACCTACCTGGATGTCAACGGAGCCGTCGTGGCGAACCCAGCCGACACCTCCGGCGCCAACGGTTTCCGTGCCATTCGCTACGTTCGCTTGAGCGTGGAGAACTTCGTTTTCAACCTGTTCATTCCCGGCTTAGGCGTGCCCATTACCTTGCCCGCGTTCAGGGCAACCTTGCCACGCGAAAGCCTTGGGCGTCATTCCGATTCCGGGGAGATCACACCATGCTGAATACCAGGGAAACTCCGCTTTCGACCGCGACTGGCAGAGCCGGGCTGCGGATACTGATCAGCAGCCGCGATGCCACGGCCCTGCGTGACCTGCAATGCGTCTGCCAGCGTATGCCTGGCCTTGAGGTGAGTACGCGCCTGGTCAGCAACGGGCATGTCGACCCGCTCTACGGCCTGGACCGCATGCCCGACCTGTTGCTGCTACGCGTCAGCCACCTGTGGCGCGAAGAATTGTCAGCCTTGCTGCAACGTCCGGCCCATGAACGTCCGCCGATGCTGGTGTGTGGTCCCTTGGGTGAGCAGGAGGGCATGCGCCTGGCGATGCAGGCCGGCGCCCGGGACGTGCTGCCCGAACCCATCGCCGATACAGAGTTGGTGGCGGCCCTGAATCGCCTGGTGACGGAAGTCCGCCTCGGCAACGGCAATGAAGGGAAGCTGATCGCGGTGATCAGCGCCAAGGGCGGTTCCGGCGGAACCCTGGTGGCGTGCAACCTGGCCCAACAACTCAGCGCCCGGGCCGGCAATACGCTGTTGCTGGACATGGACCTGCAATTTGGCAGCGTGACCCATTACCTGGACGTAGCGCAGTCCCACAGCCATCTGGAAGTGCTGCAGCAGATCGATGACATGGACAGCGTCGCGCTGCGGGGTTTTTGCAGCCACTTCAGCCCGACCCTGCATGTGCTCGGTGGCCGGGCCGGCGAGTTGTGCCTGCCCCAGGACGCCCAACCCGAACAGCTCGATGCCCTATTGCAACTGGCCCGTACCAGCTATGACTGGGTGGTGGTGGACCTGCCGCGGCAGATAGACCACCTCACCGGTTCGGTGCTGGAGCAGGTGGACCGGGTGTACGTGGTGGTGCAACAGAGCGTCAGCCACCTGCGCGATGCCAGCGCCCTGGTGCGGATCCTGCGTGAAGACCTGGGCGTGCGCGGGGATCAGTTGCAGATCGTGATCAATCGCTATGACAAAAACGCCGCCGTCAGCCTCAAGGACATCGGCGAGGCCCTGCGTTGCACGAACCTGTCGAAATTGCCCAATGACTTCAACCTGGTCAGCCAGAGTCAGAACACTGGCGTGCCGTTGGGGCTGCATGCGCCGAAGGCGGCCATCACCGCCGCCCTGCGCGATTTGACCGAAGACCTGGTCGGTCACCAGATGTCCACGGACAAGGGCTTGCTTAAACGTGCCTTCAACCGTTTTTTCGGGGGATGACCCATGATCAGCGACTTTCGTAACCGCTTGCGCAAACAACCTTCCAAATCCGGCGCCTCAGCGGGCACCCAGCCCGAGGACGGCTTGCCGGACCCGACGGACGCCTTGATGGCCTGGGAACAGGCCATCCCCGACGTGCTGTATGAAACCCGCAGCCAGGTGACCCCGGTGGAGGCCGAATGGCGGGAAAAGATCTACCAGCAACTGCTCAAGGTCATGGACCTGTCGTTGCTCGATACCCTTGAGCAAGCCGAGGCCGCGCGGCAGATACGCGAAATTTGCCAGCGTCTGCTCGAGGAACATTCGGCGCCGGTGAGTACCGTCAGCCGGCAACTGATCATCAAGCAGATCACCGATGAAGTGCTCGGTCTCGGGCCGCTGGAACCGCTGTTGGCCGACCATAGCGTGTCCGACATCCTGGTCAACGGGTTTGCCTCGGTCTACGTCGAGCGCTTCGGCAAGCTGCAACGCACCGACGTGCGTTTTCGCGACGACCAGCATCTGCTGAACATCATCGACCGTATCGTCTCCAGCCTGGGGCGGCGCATCGACGAGTCCTCGCCGTTGGTGGACGCCCGGCTCAAGGACGGTTCGCGGGTCAACGCGATCATTCCACCGCTGGCCATCGACGGTCCAAGCATGTCGATCCGGCGCTTCGCGGTGGACCTGCTCAACACCGACAGCCTGATCCAGGTCGGCACCATGACCCCGGCCATTGCCTTGCTGCTCAAGGCCATTGTTCGCGGGCGCCTGAATGTGCTGATCTCCGGCGGGACCGGCAGCGGCAAGACCACCATGCTCAACGTGCTGTCGAGTTTCATTCCCCATAACGAACGCATCGTCACCATCGAGGATTCGGCCGAGTTGCAACTGCAGCAACCTCACGTGGTACGCCTGGAAACCCGGCCGTCGAACATCGAGGGACGTGGCGAGGTGAGCCAGCGGGAATTGGTGCGCAATAGCTTGCGGATGCGTCCGGACCGCATTGTCATCGGCGAGGTGCGTGGCGCCGAGGCGATGGACATGCTCACGGCGATGAATACCGGCCACGACGGTTCGCTGACCACCATTCACGCCAACACTGCACGGGACGCATTAGGTCGAATCGAGAACATGGTGTCGATGACCGGGGCGACGTTTCCGATCAAGGCCATGCGTCAACAAATTGCCTCGGCCATCGATGTGGTGATCCAACTGGAGCGTCAAGAAGACGGCAAGCGACGCGTGGTGAGCATGCAAGAGATCAATGGGATGGAAGGAGAGATCATCACCATGACCGAAATTTTCTCCTTCGTGCGCCAGGGCATCGGTGAGCACGGCGAGGTGCTTGGGGAGTATCGGCCCAGTGGCATGATCCCGGCGTTCCGCGATGTGCTGGCCAAGCGCGGCATCGAACTGCCACTGACCCTGTTTCGCCCTGAGTGGATGGAGAGCCGGACGTCATGAGCAATATCCCCAGTGAGTTCATTCTGATTTTCCTCGGCATGGTGTTCATCGCCGTATTCCTGCTGTCCCAGGGTGTGGTGGTGCCGGTGTTCGGTGAAGCCGGCAAGATGCGCAAGCGTATTCGCGGGCGCTTGCATGTGCTGGAGAAGGCCAACCACTTGCCCAACATGCAGACCGTGTTGCGGCAGAAATACCTGACGCGCCTGTCACCCTTGGAAGCCCGCCTGGAACAGCTGCCATTCATGGCCAACCTGACCCAACTGATCGAGCAGTCCGGTCATGAATACCGGGCCTATCGGGTCATGCTGCTGGGTCTGGTCCTGGGGGCGGCGGCCGGTGCCTTGGTACTGATGGTCTCGCCCGTCTGGTGGCTGGCGCTGCTGGCGGCATTTGCGTTGACCTGGGTGCCGGTGTTGAAAATCCTGCGTGACCGCAACAAGCGTTTCGCCGCGTTCGAGGAAGGTTTGCCGGATGCGCTGGACGCCATGTGCCGGGCCTTGCGCGCCGGGCATCCGTTCAACGAAACCCTGCGTCTGGTCGCCGAGGAGCACAAAGGGCCGGTCGCCCAGGAATTCGGCATGACCTTTTCCGATATCAACTACGGCAACGACGTGCGCCGGGCCATGCTCGGCCTGCTGGAGCGGATGCCGAGCATGACGGTGATGATGCTGGTGACTTCGATCCTCATCCACCGCGAGACCGGCGGCAACCTGACCGAAGTGCTGGAGCGCTTGAGCCGCCTGATTCGCGGGCGTTTCCGGTTCCAGCGCAAGATCAAGACGTTGTCGGCGGAAGGGCGCATGTCGGCCTGGGTGCTGGTGGCGATCCCGTTCGTGCTGGCGATCGCCATCGTGCTCACCAGCCCCAGCTACATGCCGGTGCTGATCAATGACCCCATAGGGCACAAGCTGATCATCGGCGCATTCTGCGCCATGTTGATCGGGATTTTCTGGATAAAGAAGATCATCCGGATCCAGGTTTAAGCGCTGTTGCGCCAAGAGGTTTCAGTCATGGACTTTTTGCTCGGATTGTTGAGTCGGTTTACCGGTAACGAAGAACTGGCGCGCCTGTTGTTCATCGCCGCGATTGGCCTCAGCACGGTGCTGGCGGCCGTCGCGCTCCTGCTATTGATGCTGGGCTTGCAGGATCCGGTGCAGCGGCGCCTGGCGTTGATCAAGCGCGGTTACGCTGGAAGCACGACGGGGCAGGAGGCGCCGGGTAACCTACAGCTCTTGCTGGAACGGATCGGCCAACGCTTTGCTTCCACCGACCAGGCCCACACGTCCGCCACCCAGACTTTGCTGACCCATGCCGGTTACCGCTCTGCCTCGGCGGTGCAGATGTATTGGGCGGTGCGCCTGATGTTGCCGTTGTTGCTGGTCGGCATTGCGTTGTTGCTGCTGCCGATGGTCAAGGTTTCAGTGGCCATTGGTCTGCTGGCGGTCACCCTCATCGCGGGTATCGGTTGGTTGCTGCCGGCGATCTACGTCGGTAAACGCAAGCAGGCACGGCAAGGCCGGCTGCGCGCCGCGTTCCCGGACGCCTTGGACCTGATGGTGGTTTGCGTCGAGTCGGGCCTGGCCCTGCCCACGACGATCGAGCGGGTGGCCGAAGAGATGTCAGTCAGCCAGGTCGAACTGGCCGAGGAACTGGCGCTGGTTAATGCGCAGATCCGGGCGGGCATCACCAGCACCGAGGCGCTCAAGCAACTGGCCGTGCGCACCGGCCTGGAGGATATCCAGGGTTTGGTCAGCCTGCTGGCGCAGAGCATTCGTTTCGGCACCAGCGTGGCCGATACCCTGCGGATCTACGCCGATGAGTTTCGCGACCGGCGCACCCAGGCCGCGGAAGAGATGGGGGCCAAGATTGGCACCAAGCTGATCTTCCCGCTGATCTTCTGCCTGTGGCCGAGCTTCTTCCTGGTTGCCATCGGCCCGGCCATGATCGGCGTGTTCAGGGCCTTCGGGAATATGTAGATCGGTGAGTGTCCATGAGCCTTGTGTTCACCACAGGCCCATTGTGGGAGCGAGCTTGCTCGCGATAATGGCTTGACAGTCAATGACGGTGTTGAATGTCGGTCCGCTATCGCGAGCAAGCTCGCTCCCACAGATCTTTCTGACAGTCACCTATCTGTCGTCACTCGATCCTTCCAGCCAATACCCCGCCCCTGTGGCCGCGAGATTTAGCTAAACGTCGAACCGCGCTGTTGGGGCACGCGGTACATGGAGTGTCAGGCCGAAGCCGGTAACCGTGGCGAGGGAGCTTGCTCCCGCTCGGCTGCGCAGCAGACGCCCAAAAGCCAGGGGCCGCTGCGCGACCCAGCGGGAGCAAGCTCCCTCGCCACAAGGGTTATGGCCTGAATGCTGATACCCGCTCGAACACCCAAAAAGCCAAAAGTCACGCCCGGCCAGATAAAGCCATAGCCTCTGCCAAGCGCGTTCGGTTCATGCAGGAAAGACCAAAAGACCGCAGCCCTCGGCAGTTCCTACATCGGATCAATGTAGGCGCTGTCGAGGGCTGCGATCTTTTCGTTTCCTGCGTGGTTCATTTGCTACTGGTGATTTCTCCTGCCGAGTCCTGGTCAAAGAATTCCGGGATCGGGTAGTTGAAGCTGTTGAGCCAACGCTGCATGGCCATCTCGCGTTCGGCGGCCGAGGCGGTTTGCAGGTTGGTGGAGGCCACCACGCCACGAATCTGCAGTTGCATCCAGTTCTCGGTGCCTTGCTGTGCGGCCGAAGAGGGGCCTGGGTCAATGGCCCAGGCGCTGCTGGAAAGGGTCACCATGCACACGATCATCAATTGTTTGGTCATCATTTCTTGGACTCCTCGTAACGCTCTACTTGACCGCGCCGGTTGAGGCATCGACGATCTCGGTGGGGCGGTTGGCGGGTGACGTCATTGTGTTTGTGGCCGAACCCCTGATTTTTTCCGCACGGGCTTGGGCATCTGCCACTTGCTGGGGGCTCAGCTTGGCCATGTTCGCGAGCTCGGCGGCCTGCTTCCAGTTGTCCTGGTAGATCAGCAGGGTCACCATGTTGAGCGCAGCCAGCGTGTCGGACTGCTGGAGCTCCATGGCGGTCATGAACTCGAAGCGGGCTTCTGAAATGCGTCGTTGGTTGAGGTAGACGACACCCAGGTCGTTGCGGATCTTGCCTTCGGTCGGGGCCATTTTCGCTGCGCGTTCGAGGTATTGCGTAGCGGCTGCATTGTCATTTTTGGCGACTGCCAATTGACCAAGGCCATGTTCACCGTCTGCGGCCAGGCATGTCCCGAGCAGGCTTTTGTACAACGGTTCGGCCTCGTTGCGGCCCATCAGGCGCAGCACCCGAGCCTTGCGCAGGCGGACCTGGACCAAGTCCTCGGGCAAGCGTTCGAGGTTCGCCAGGCTGGCGTACAAACGACCTTCGTTGGCCATGTCTTCGGCCATGTTCAAGGCCAGTTCCTGGTCGGCTCCGGGCTTGGGGCAATCGGTCGCGCGTGAAGCCACCACGCCGCTGCTGGCACAACCGGCAAGCATCAAGGACGCCGCTAATGCGATCACTGTTTTCATGGAATACCCCTTGGCGAACCGTTGGACGTCGTACGCGTTGCACACCAGGCGCCGGCTCATTGGGAAAGCCCGCTGCGGTTGTCGAACTCGCCATGTTCGAGGAAGTACATACGGTAGAAATTCGGGTCGTAATTGCGCAGTTGTTCGCCCGGCAATGTTGGCAGTTGCGCGTCGGCGGCCAACGGTTGGACCAGGTGCGGCGTGACGATCATCAGCAGTTCGCGCTCTTCGCGGTTGATGGCGTTGTCACGAAAGAACGCGCCGAGAATCGGCACATCGCCCAGCCCTGGAAACTTGTTCACCTGGGAGCTGTTGCGGGTGCTGATCAGGCCGCTGATGACGAAGCTTTCGCCATCGGCCAAGGCGATGCTGGTGTCGGTACGACGTACCGTGAGTGCTGGCACCAGGGTCCCGGCGATGTTCACCGCGTTGGTGAAGTCCAGCTCACTGACTTCCGGAGCCACCTTCAGTGCGATGCGATTCTTGCCGATGACGGTGGGGGTCAGGGTCAGGCGAATGCCGAATTCCTTGTACTCGATGGACACGTTGTCGCTACCGGCACTGGGCACCGGGATCGGCACTTCGCCGCCGGCCAGGAAGCTCGCACTCTGCCCGCTGAGGGCCACCAGGCTCGGCCGCGCCAGGGTATAGGCGAAACCGCTGCCTTCCAGTGCGTTGATCATCAACAGGGTCTTACCGGTGGCAAAGGACAGGTTGAACATGTCGTTATTGACCGGCAATGAAGGCCGGACAATACCGCCGACAGTGGGCAAGGTTCTCGGCGAGCCGAACAGGAAGTTGCCACGGCTGCCAAAAATCGATGTCGAGGCTTCCTTGAGTTTGGTCCGGCTGACTTCAACGAAACGAATGTCGGTCTGCACCTGGGCGAGCAGCATCGGATCTTCGGACGGTATGCTCGCAGCGCCGGTCAGCGCCTCGGTGGCCCGGCCTTTGACAAAGATCATGCTCTGGCGCGGTATCTTCGAACAGTCGGTCCAGACCATCAGGCTGGTGGCGCCGGGTGCCAGGCCCGTGAGAATAAAGGCATCGCTGCCACTGGGCTGCACATCGGCAATTTTCGGGTCGCCGACTGCCAACTTCGTCACGGGGGCGAGAATGCGCAGTTCGCTCTGGAGCCCTTGGCCGACCTCGAAGGTTGCCGGCAAATTGTCCAGTTGCGAACAATTTGCCGCTGCGGCCTGGGCCGCATCCAAGCCAAGACCCATCCAGAACAGGCCATGAAGGAAATGTTTTAGAACGGGAGCAGTACGATGGGTCATGAAGTGATCCTCGATGAAGAGGCCATCCCTAGGCTTGTCTATTTGCCTCGGATCACTTAAGAGGCCCGGGCTACCCCTTTCCATCTAACCTGACTGTTCATTGATTCCGGTTTCAGGCCTCGTCGCTTACCAACAAACGGGCGCATTTCACCGGCCTGACTGAACGACAGGCTGCTTGCAAACGACTTTTCGGTACCCGGGAGCTCCGGGATTTTCGAAGGCGATGACGGTGTCGATCAGTTCGCTTCAGGGAGCGTTTTGCCGACCCTGTCATCGCTTCTGTTTGACGGTAGTTCAAGCATGGCAAAGCGCCACGCCTTAAATAAAAAAATGACTAAAAAGTGACGGAAGGGAAAAAATCGCACAAATGGGCGTCAATAATCTGTCTTTTTGTGCTGTGAAAGGGATTTGCAGGAGCCAGGTCTGACGGGGGAGGCGAGACCTGCGAGCCATTGCTGGTCGCAGGGGCTGGCGGATATCAGGCCACGTGGTAATGCACTGACAGGATTCCTTTCTTTTGCGAAAGCGAGGCGATGGTGACTGTTCCCAGTTCCTGCAGGTGCTGCACGTGAGTGCCGCCGCAACCGTAGGCGGGCAGTTCACCGAAACCGACTTCGCGCAGGCCTTCGCGTAACGTGATCAGGCGCGGCAGGTCGTTGGCAATCCATTCGTCGATGCCTTGCTGGATCATCGAGATGTCCAGTTCCTGGGGATTTACCCTTGGCTGGAACTGTACGCGGCTTTCACCGGGCCAGTGATGGGCCTTGATCGGCGTCCAGCCGCGGGTCTCGGCGAAATGGCCGATCAGATGCCCAGCCGAGTGCAGGCGCGCATTCAACTGTCGACGCTGCGCATCCACGCGGATCGCGGCGGTGCCCAAGGCCACCGGACTGTCGACGTAATGGACGATCTGTGGCCCTTCCTGGACCACGCGTAGCACCTGGCTTTCGCCGATCCATCCGGTGTCGCAGGGCTGACCGCCACCCTGGGGATGGAACAGCGTGGCGTGCAGCACCACGGCAAACTCATGTTCCCGGGGGCTGCAATCCAGGACTTCCACGTTGGCCTTGAGGTCATCGCTATGGAAAAAGAGGCGAAGCGTCATGTGCCATATCCACATCAGAAATTGTGACGGGATTATAGGTAGGGCGTAAAAGGGTGATAATCCGTTCAAATTTCAAAGGACTGTTGCGCCATGAGCACAAATCTACCGTTGCCGTTGCTGGCCGAAATGGCCATCTTCGTCAAGGTCGTGGAGACCGGCAGTTTCTCCGAGGCGGCCCGCCAGTCAGGTTCATCACCGTCGGCCATCAGCCGCAGTATTTCTCGCTTGGAGAAAGCCCTGGCGACCCGTTTGTTGCAACGCACCACCCGCAAGTTGCGTTTGAGCGATGGTGGGGAAGAGGTGTTCAAGCGCTGTCAGGAAATGGTCGCCGCCGCTCGGTCGGTGATGGAAATCAGCGGGCAGTTCACTCAGGAGGCTGAAGGTCGCATCCGCATCAGCGTACCCAAGGCGGTGGGGCGTTTCGTGATTCATCCGCACATGCCCGAATTCTTGCGTCGTTATCCGAAGGTCGATGTGGAGCTGTTCCTGGAGGATCGGCAGGTCGACCTGATCGATGATCACGTCGACCTGGCCATCCGGATTACCGATCAACCTCCGGTCGGGCTGGTGGGGCGTCAGTTGCTGACCATTGATCACCTGCTCTGCGCCACGCCGCAGTACCTGGCTGAACACGGTACGCCCACGCATCCTCATGACCTGTTGGAGCACAGCTGCATTTACCTGGGGGCAACCCCGAACGATGCGCGCTGGAAATTCAAGAAAGGCAGCAAGTCCGTTACCGTCAGCGTGCGCGGACGCTACGCGGCCAATCACACGGGCGTGCGGTTGGGGGCCGTCTTGCAGCACATCGGCATTGGCAGCCTGCCGTACTTCACCGCCCGTCATGCCTTGGAGCAAGGCTTGATCGTACAGGTATTGGCCGACTGGACGTTCCTGGCTTCCTACCACGGTGGCTTGTGGTTGCTGCATTCACCGACCCGCTACCTGCCGCCCAAGTTGCGGGTGTTCATTGATTATCTGGTGGCGTGTCTGGAGAAGGAACCGACTTTGAGCACGGTGGGCGGCGGGAGTGGTTCCAGCAAGGTCGCGACGGGTTATGAGTTGCCTGAGAGTGATGGATTGTTTTGACCGGCCCCATCGCGAGCCTGCTCGCGATGGCGACCGCCTGGTCGATACTATAAAAAAGGCCCGCAGGGTTAACCGTGCGGGCCTTTCATGACGGATCGCAATCAGTGCTTGCTGTCCTGGTCCGACATCGCCAGCAATTGCTTTTCCTGGTTCCAGTCGAAAGGCTCGTCGTTTTGCTCGGCTTCGAAACGACGCTCCTCCAGGGCCTGGTACAGGGCGATTTCTTCGTCGGGCATGTAGTGCAGGCAGTCGCCGGCGAAGTACCAGAGCAGGTCGCGAGGCACCAGGTGGGCGATTTGTGGATAACGGACGATCACTTGGCACAGGAGGTCCTGGCCCAGGTACTGGCTTTCGATCGGGTCGACGGGCAGTTGCGCGCGCAACTCGTCGAAGCGCTCCAGAAACAGGGCGTGGCTTTCTTCGGGCACCTGTTCGGCCTCACCCACGGCGACCAGAATGCTGCGCAAGTGGTCAAGCAAGACAAGGTGATCGGCAACGACATTGGACACGAGATAAGTCCTCAAGAGCAAAACGGGCGCAGGAGTATAAAGGGCCTGCGCGCAGTTTCATACGCTTGAGCGGATCGGGCTGATGAGAGTCAGCCTTCGTGGCGAGGGAGCTTGCTCCCGCTGGGCTGCGTAGCGGCTCCCGGCTTTTGCGGTTGCTGCGCAACCGAGCGGGAGCAAGCTCCCTCGCCACGAAGGTACAACCCCTTGGCACTGGGGTTGAAACGCTGTCCGCTCAGCGCACTTTGGCTTCGGCGAGTGTCAATTGCTCCTTGTCGAAATCATCCACGTCGATGACTTTGCGCCGCGCCGCCTCGGCCGCGCGCAAGGTCTGCGCTTCACCGGCTTGCAGCACACCCGCTTCCAGGGCTGCGTCGATGAGGGGTTCGCCCGGCGCTGGGTTGAGCTGACCCTGCTTGAGCGCGACGTGCAGTTTCTTGTGCAGCGGATGAGCGGCGGCCAGCAGGTCGGCAGCGTGTTGCAGGGCGCCCACCGGGTCGTCGATCGATTGCGGGCGATAGCAGCCCTGCAGCAGCTCTTCGAGGGTCGGATCACCCTTGGGCCGGCCGATGACCGCCGCCACCTCGGCGTCGAGCCTGTCGCTCGGGCCCTTGTGACGCCGACCGAAGGGGAACACCACCAGGCGCAACAGGCAACCCAGCACCCGGTTCGGGAAGTTGCTCAGCAGTTCATCCAGCGCACGCTCCGACTGGCCCAGGCTTTCCTCCATGGCCCAGGTGAACAGCGGTGTCATGTGGTCCGGCGAGTCCAGGTCGTGATAGCGCTTGAGCGCTGCGGAGGCCAGGTACAGGTTGCTCAATACGTCGCCCAGGCGGGCCGACAAGCGTTCCCGGCGTTTGAGTTCACCCCCCAGCAGCATCATGCTCAGGTCCGCCAGCAGGGCGAACGCCGCCGCCTGCCGGTTGAGGGCGCGAAAATAACCCTGGCTCAAGGCATTGCCGGGGGCCTTCTCGAAATGCCCCAGGCCGAGGTTGAGCACCAGGGTGCTGGCGGCGTTACTCACGGCAAAACCAATGTGCTTGAGCAATAAGGCGTCGAACTCGACCAGCGCCTGGTCCTTGTCCTCACGGCTTGCCAGGGCCATTTCCTTGAGCACGAACGGATGGCAGCGAATGGCGCCCTGGCCAAAGATCATCAGGTTGCGCGACAGGATGTTCGCGCCTTCGACCGTGATGAAGATCGGCGCACCTTGCCAACTGCGACCCAGGTAATTGTTCGGGCCCATGATGATGCCCTTGCCGCCATGCACGTCCATGGCGTGGCTGATGCACTCGCGACCGCGTTCGGTCAGGTGGTACTTGAGAATGGCCGACAGCACCGAAGGCTTTTCCCCCAGGTCCACGGCGTTGGCGGTCAGCATGCGTGCGGCATCCATCATCCAGGCGTTGCCACCGATGCGCGCCATGGCTTCCTGGATACCTTCGAACGCCGACAACGGTACGTTGAATTGCTCGCGCACCTGGGCGTACTGGCCCGTTACCAGGCTGGTGAACTTCGCAGCACCGGTGCCCACCGCCGGCAGGGAAATCGAGCGTCCGACCGACAGACAGTTCATCAGCATCATCCAGCCCTTGCCGAGCATGTCCTGGCCACCAATGAGGAAGTCCAGCGGGATGAACACGTCCTTGCCCCAGTTCGGCCCGTTCATGAACGCGGCGCCAAGGGGCAGGTGACGGCGGCCGATATGCACGCCAGGGGTGTCGGTGGGAATCAAGGCGAGGCTGATGCCCAGGTCTTCTTGCTCACCCAGCAGGTGGTCGGGGTCATACGCCTTGAAGGCCAGGCCCAGGAGGGTGGCTACCGGACCGAGGGTGATGTAGCGCTTTTCCCAGTTCAGGCGCAGGCCCAATGTTTCCTGGCCCTCCCATTCACCCTTGCAGATGACGCCAGTGTCGGGCATCGCCCCGGCGTCGGAGCCGGCCAGCGGCCCGGTCAGGGCGAAGCAGGGAATGTCGTCGCCACGGGCCAGTCGCGGCAGGTAATGGTCGCGTTGCTCATCAGTGCCGTAGTGCAGGAGCAGTTCCGCCGGGCCGAGGGAATTGGGGACCATCACGGTGGAGGCCAGGTCGCCGCTGCGCGTGGCCAGTTTCATTGCCACCTGGGAGTGGGCATAGGCGGAGAAGCCCTTGCCGCCGTATTCCTTGGGAATGATCAACGCGAAGAACCCGTGCTCCTTGATATGGGCCCAGGCTTCAGGCGGCAGGTCCATGGCCTGGCCGATCTGCCAGTCGCTGACCATTGCGCAGAGGGCTTCGGTGGGGCCGTCGAGGAACGCCTGCTCCTCCTCGGTGAGTTGCACCTTGGGGTAGGCCAGCAGCAAGTCCCAGTCCGGGCGGCCGCTGAACAGTTCGCCGTCCCACCACACCGTGCCGGCGTCGATGGCGTCGCGCTCGGTCTCGGACATGGGCGGCAGGGTTTTCTGGAACCAGTCGAACATCGGCGCACTGAAGTACCGGCGGCGCAGGTCCGGTAGCAGCAGCGGGGCCGCGACGGCTGCGAGTGCCACCCAGAGGATCAGCAGCAGCCAGCCGGGCGCATGGCTGAAAATGCCCATGGCCAACAGATAGACCGCGACGATACCCAGCGCGGGCAGCGGGTCGGTGCGCCGATGCGCCAGCCAGGCGATCCCGACGACCAGGACCAGTATCCACAACAACAGCATATGTAATCCTCCGTGAACCAAGGCAAAACCGACCTTCAGAGCTTAGACGGCATCTGCAAAACCGGCGGTCAGCGCGATGTGATTGATTTCGTGGGAAACCCTGGGTGCATTGCGCCAGTCTGGTTGGCAACAGCCGTGGGAAATCGTTCGTTAACAAGGTGAGAAAACGCCATTGTTTGGCCGGAATGCCGTTATCGCTGGGCCGGGGCGGTGGATAAACTCGTGGTTCCCGATGCCAGTTCGCCAACCACTGTTGTGGCGAGGGAACTTGCTCCCGCTGGGCTGCGTAGCGGCCCCCAACTTTTACGGTTGCTGCGCAACCGAGCGGGAGCAAGCTCCCTCGCCACAAGGACCTGGTTCGGCATTACCTGCGGTGATGTTTCCCGAGAGGTCTTTCCTTATATGCAGCAATACCTGAACCCCGGCCCCTTCATCGACAGCGATCACCCCGCGGTCATCGACTTTACCGAAACCCACCGCGGCGCCGAGCGCGACCCGCAGGCCCAGGCGGTCAGCCTGTATTACGCCGTGCGCGAGGCGGTGCGCTACAACCCCTACACCTTCAGTCGCGACCCGGCGACCCTGCGTGGCAGTTACGCGCTGGCTGCAGGCGAAAGCTATTGCGTGCCCAAGGCCACCTTGCTGGCCGGTTGCGCCCGGCATTGCGGCATCCCGGCGCGCATCGGCCTGGCGGATGTGCGCAATCACCTGTCTACGCCGCGCTTGCTGGAATTGCTCAGGAGCGACGTGTTCGCCATGCACGGTTATACCGAGCTGTACCTGAATGACCGCTGGGTCAAGGCCACGCCGGCATTCAACCAGGGGCTGTGCGAGTTGTTCGACGTGGCCCCGCTGGAGTTCGACGGTCGCCATGACAGCGTGTTCCACCCGTTCAATCGGCAAGGGGCAAAGCTGATGGAGTACATCACCGACCACGGCCAGTTCGCCGATGTGCCCGAAGCGTTCTTCTTCGAGCACCTGGAAAAATGCTACCCGCACCTGTTCGGCGCGCAGGTGCCGCGCTTGCTCGGCGACATGCAGGGTGATTTGAGTCGTGTCTGATCCGGCGTATGCTGCTGCGGCATTTATCCATCGAGGGACGCCGTGATGCTGAAGATATGGGGCCGGAAAAATTCATCGAATGTGCGCAAGGCGTTGTGGTGCGCAGAAGAGTTGGGGCTGGCCTACGAGGCCATTGATGCGGGCGGGGCATTCGGTGTGGTGGATACGCCCGAGTACCGTGCGAAAAACCCCAATGGTCGGGTGCCGATGATCGAGGACGACGGCTTCGTGCTTTGGGAGTCCAACACGATTGTGCGTTACCTGGCTGCTCGCCATGCGTCGGGTTCGGCCTGGTATCCCGCTGACGTACAGGCACGGGCCCAGGCTGAAAAATGGATGGATTGGACCACCTCCAGTTTTGCCGCACCGTTTCGCACGGTGTTCTGGGGCGTCTTGCGCACCCCGGCCGAGCAACAGGATTGGACGGCCATCAATGCGGCGATCAAGGAGTGCGACGATTTGCTGGCCATGGTCGAGCGCACCTTGAGTGAGCAGCCCTACCTGTCGGGTGATGAAATCGGCATGGGCGACATTCCCCTGGGCAGTTTCATTTATGCCTGGTTCGAGATGCCCATCCAGCGCGCCGAGCTACCTGCCGTGCAGGCCTGGTACGCGCGATTGCAGCAGCGTCCGGCCTACCGCAAAGCTGTCATGACCGCGTTGACTTAATACTTACTATCGACACACTTGACTGTACTTGTGCGGCGACGCCAAGCACCATTGCGTTCGTGCGCCGTGGTTGCATTGCTCGCCGCCCGCCCTTATCTAGTCTTTTCTTCCCTCCCTTCTTGGTGCGTAATCCGATATGAGTTCCGCTCTGTCCATCCGGCAGCTAACCAAAACTTACGGCAACGGTTTCCAGGCCTTGAGTGGTATCGATCTGGATGTCGCCGAAGGTGACTTTTTCGCCTTGCTCGGCCCGAACGGTGCCGGCAAATCCACCACCATCGGCATTCTTTCCACCTTGGTGAACAAGACCAGCGGCACGGTGAACGTGTTCGGTCATGACCTGGACCGCGAGCCTGCCGCCCTCAAGCGCTGCATTGGCGTGGTGCCCCAGGAATTCAACTTCAACCAGTTCGAAAAGACCTTCGACATCGTCGTGACCCAGGCCGGTTACTACGGCATTCCGCCGAAGATCGCCAACGAGCGCGCCGAGCAGTACCTGACCCAACTGGGCCTGTGGGATAAACGCGACGTGCCGTCCCGTTCATTGTCCGGCGGCATGAAGCGTCGCCTGATGATTGCCCGCGCACTGGTGCATGAGCCGCGCCTGCTGATCCTCGACGAACCGACTGCCGGCGTGGACATCGAACTGCGTCGTTCGATGTGGACCTTCCTCACCGAGCTGAACCAGAAAGGCATCACCATCATCCTCACCACCCATTACCTGGAAGAGGCTGAGCAGTTGTGCCGCAACATCGGCATCATCGACCACGGCACCATCGTCGAGAACACCAGCATGCGCCAGTTGCTCAGCCAACTGCATGTGGAAACCTTCCTGCTGGACCTGAAAAACGACCTGACGACGGCGCCCCAGCTCATGGGTTATCCGGCCCGCCTGGTAGACAGCCACACCCTGGAAGTCCAGGTCGACAAAGCCGTGGGTATCACCGGGCTGTTCGCCCAACTGGCCCTGCAGAACATTGAAGTGCAGAGCCTGCGCAATAAAACCAATCGCCTCGAGGAGTTGTTCGTGTCCCTGGTGGAGAAAAATCTGGCGAAGGTGGCGGTATGAGCATGAGTTCCGAACTGCGCCCCAACCTCATCGCCCTCAATACCATCGTTTACCGTGAAGTCCGGCGTTTCATGCGGATCTGGCCGCAGACGCTGCTGCCACCGGCCATCACCATGGTCTTGTACTTCGTGATCTTCGGTAATCTGATCGGCCGGCAGATCGGCGACATGGGTGGCTTCACGTACATGGACTACATCGTGCCGGGGCTGATCATGATGTCGGTGATCACCAACTCCTACGGCAACGTGGTGTCGAGTTTCTTCGGCAGCAAGTTCCAGCGTTCGATCGAAGAACTGATGGTCTCGCCGGTGTCGCCCCATACGATCCTCATCGGCTACACCTTGGGCGGTGTCCTGCGCGGCCTGGCGGTGGGCCTGATCGTGACCCTGCTGTCGTTGTTCTTCACCCATTTGCAGGTGCATCACCTGGGCGTGACGGTATTGGTGGTGGTGCTCACGGCCACGATCTTTTCGCTGCTGGGGTTCATCAATGCCGTGTTTGCGCGCAACTTCGATGACATCTCCATCATCCCGACGTTCGTGCTCACGCCGCTGACTTACCTGGGCGGGGTGTTCTACTCGATCTCCCTGCTGCCGCCGTTCTGGCAGACCGTGTCCCTGGCCAACCCGGTGCTGCACATGGTCAACGCCTTTCGCTATGGCATTCTCGGGGTGTCGGACATCAAGATCAGCATCGCGATCACCTTCATGCTGGTGGCGACCGTGGTGCTTTACATCGGTTGCGCACGGTTGTTGGTCAGCGGCCGCGGGATGCGTACCTAACATTCCTTGTGGGGGGCGAGCCTGCTCGCGATAGCACCAGTACGAACACCCCAAAAAAGGCCTCCATTCCCAGGCAAGCGGTTCAGTCAAGAAAATGATGGACCTGTGGCGAGGGAGCTTGCTCCCGCTCGGCTGCGAAGCAGTCGTAAATCGGCGGGTGCGGTGTGTCTGATACTCCACATTCGGCAGGTTTGGGGCCGCTCCGCGGCCCAGCGGGAGCAAGCTCCCTCGCCACGGGGTTGTCGATTGCCTTAAGTGAACAGCATGACCCTTCCCGGGAGGCCTTTTTGCGTCTCACATCCGGCTTTTCTTGCGCCGCCGCCACTGTCGGGCCACCCACCAGCGCCAGTAACTCATGGTGACGAAGTAGGCGAGGGCGCCGAGTACCAGGCCGGTCACCACCGAGCCCAGCAGGAACGGCTGCCACAAGGTGGACAACTGGCCACTGATCCATTCCCAGGTCAGCTCATCGGGCAGCGTCCGGGCGGGCACGTCCATCAGCCAGGCGCCGGTCTGATAGGTGCAGAAAAACACCGCCGGCATGGTGATCGGATTGGTCAGCCACACCAGGCTCACCGCAATCGGCATATTGCCGCGCACCGTGACGGCCAATGCGGCGGCCAGCAACATCTGCAGCGGGATTGGCAAGAACGCGGCAAACAGGCCAACAGCCATCGCCCGGGCGACAGAGTGCCGATTGAGGTGCCAAAGGTTGGGATCGTGCAGCAGCGTGCCGAGAAAACGTAAGGACTTATGTTCCCGAATGCTCTCTGGGTCTGGCATGTAACGTTTGAATAGGCGCCGGGGCATAAGGCTTCTCGGTCGGTTCAACGCAGTAAGGCCGCAAGTATGTCTGGATTCTACGGCTGGCAGATTCAGACTTTGTGACAATTGATAACGCCAGCGGTGCCGTGGACCGTCTATGCCTGAAGAGGGCACTCTCAAGGACGGGTTATGCGCACAGGGTTAGTCGCGCTTGCACTGGGGTTGTTGGCCCCGATTTTTTTGCCGGCACTGCCGCCGTTATGGCTGATTGCAGCCATGCCGGTGCTGGCGCTGATGGCGTTGCCGTTTCGAACCTATCCTCTGGGTTTTTTCCTGTTCGGGCTGGCCTGGGCCTGCCTGTCGGCGCAGTTTGCGCTGGACGATCGGTTGCCCATCGCGCTCGACGGCGAAACCCGCTGGGTCGAGGGACGAGTGGTCGGCTTGCCGCAACAGGGCGAAGGCGTGGTGCGCTTCGAACTGGCCGATGTGCATTCGCGCCATACCCGTCTACCGACGGCGATGCGCCTCGCCTGGTTCGGGGGGCCGCCTGTAAACAGCGGCGAACGATGGCGATTGGCAGTAAAGCTCAAGCGGCCCGCCGGGTTGTTGAACCCGCACGGCTTCGACTATGCCGCCTGGTTGTTGAGCCGCGGCGTTGGTGCGACCGGTTCCGTCAAGGACGGGCATCTCCTGCACGCGGCCCGGGGTGCCTGGCGTGACGAGGTGCGCCAGGCGTTGGCACAGGTTGACGCCCATGGCCGCTCCGGCGCGCTGGCGGCCTTGGTCCTGGGCGACGGCGGCGGGCTGAGTCGCGAGGATTGGCAGGTGCTGCAAGACACCGGCACCGTCCACTTGCTGGTGATCTCCGGGCAGCACATCGGCCTGCTTGCCGGCCTGGTGTACCTGTTGGTGGCCGGAGCGGCGCGTTATGGCCTGTGGCCGGCGGGGCTGGCGTGGTTGCCTTGGGCCTGTGCGCTGGCCTTTTGCGCCGCCCTGGGCTACGGCTTGCTCGCCGGCTTCGAGGTGCCGGTGCGGCGGGCCTGCGCGATGATTGGCCTGGTGTTGCTGTGGCGCTTGCGTTTCAAGCAGCCAGATCCGTGGTGGGCATGGCTGCTGGCCTTCGTCGGGGTGCTGGTGTTCGACCCGCTTGCCAGCTTGCGGCCAGGGTTCTGGTTGTCGTTTGCAGCCGTGGCCATATTGATGTTCACCTTTGGCGCCCGCCTGGGGCCCTGGCGCTGGTGGCAAACCTGGACCCGTGCCCAGTGGCTGGTTGCGCTTGGCCTGTGTCCGTTGTTGTTGATCGTGGGCTTGCCGGTCAGCCTCAGCGGGCCGTTGGTGAACTTGCTCGCGGTGCCCTGGATCAGCCTGTTGGTATTGCCCCCAGCGCTGCTTGGCACTGCATTGTTGCCGGTGCCGTTCATGGGCGAAGGCCTGCTGTGGATCGCCGGCGGACTGTTGGATCTGCTGTTCAAGGGGCTGACGCTGGTTGCCGGACGGATGCCGGCCTGGGTCCCTGCTGCGGTCCCGCCCTGGGCCTTGGCTATCGCCGTCCTCGGTGCTTTTTTGCTGCTGTTGCCCAAAGGTGTGCCGCAACGTGTACTGGGCTGGCCGATGGTGTTGCTGATGGTCTTTCCACCGCAAGAACACCTGCCGCAAGGGCACGCCGAGATCTGGCAACTGGACGTGGGCCAAGGGCTGGCGGTGCTGGTGCGGACCCGGCGGCACACCCTGCTTTACGACGCCGGACCGCGCTTTGGCGAGGCTGACGCGGGCGAGCGGGTCGTACTGCCGACCTTGCGCAAACTGGGTGTGCGCAGCTTGGACCTGATGTTGCTCAGCCACGCCGACGCCGATCACGCTGGCGGTGCCCGCGCCGTGCGCAAGGGGCTGCCGACGCTGGAGGTGATCAGCGGCGATCCCGACGCGCTTCCCGCCGAGCTGCTGGCCGGGCCTTGCGACAGTGGCAGGCGCTGGGAATGGGACGGGGTCGGGTTCGAACTGTGGCGGTGGGCCTCTGCTGTCGAGAGCAACCAGAAGTCCTGCGTCTTGCTGGTGGAGGCCGGTGGTGAACGCCTGCTGCTGACCGGCGATATCGACACGCATGCCGAGCGCGCCTTGCTCGACGAAGCCCTGGCGGCGCCGATCCAGTGGCTGGCCGCGCCGCACCACGGTAGCCGCAGTTCGTCGTCGATGGCGTTGCTGTCGCGCCTCAAGCCGCATTCGGTATTGATCTCCCGAGGGCAGGGCAACGCGTTCGGCCACCCTCATCCCCAGGTGATGGCCCGGTATCGGCGCTCGGGCCTGACGATATACGACAGTGCCGAGCAGGGCGCCATTCGTCTGCAACTGGGCGCTTTCGAGCGGCCGCGTACCGAGGCCGGGCATCGCCGATACTGGCGTGATCCGCCAGCAGTCGGGGCACCGGGGCAATATTGATCCAGCGCAATCGGCTGATGCGCTTATCGGTGGGGCGGGTCTGCAAGGCGAGTCGGTGTGATAAAGTGGCGCACTTTTTCGAGGGGGCAGTCACTGTGTGGGAATTGGTCAAATCCGGCGGCTGGATGATGTTGCCGATCATTCTGAGTTCCATCGTGGCACTGGGTATCGTTGCCGAACGCCTGTGGACCCTGCGGGCCAGCCGCGTGACCCCGGAGCATCTGCTCGGGCAGGTCTGGGTCTGGATCAAGGACAAGCAACTGAACAAGGACAAGCTCAAGGAGCTGCGGGCCAGTTCCCCCTTGGGGGAAGTCCTCGCCGCCGGCCTGGCGAACTCCAAGCATGGTCGCGAGATCATGAAGGAGTGCATCGAGGAAGCTGCCGCCCGGGTCATCCACGAACTGGAGCGCTATATCAGTACCCTGGGCACCATCGCCGCCATGTCCCCGCTGCTGGGCCTGCTGGGTACGGTGCTGGGCATGATCGACATCTTCAGTGCGTTTACCGGCTCCGGCATGACCGCTAACGCCGCAGTACTGGCGGGGGGCATTTCCAAGGCTTTGATCACCACCGCCGCCGGCCTGATGGTGGGTATTCCGGCCGTGTTCTTCCATCGGTTCCTGCAACGCCGTGTCGACGAGTTGGTGGTCGGTATGGAGCAGGAAGCGATCAAGCTGGTCGAGGTGGTGCAAGGTGACCGTGACGTGGACCTGGCTGGGGGCAAGAAGTGAAATTCCGCCGCAAGCCACGGGAAAACATCGAGATCAACCTTGCATCGCTGATCGACGTGGTGTTCATCCTGCTGCTGTTTTTCGTCGTGACCACCACGTTCACCCGGGAAACCCAGCTCAAGGTTGAATTGCCACAGGCCGTCAGCGGCTCGCCGGCCGAAGACCAGCAACTGAAGAATCTGGAAATCACCATCAGCGCCGAAGGGACGTTCTCGGTGAACAACCAGTTGCTGCCCAAGAGCGACCTGGCGAGCCTGATCGAGGCCCTGCAGAAAGAATCCGGCGGCGACACCAACCTGCCGCTGTCCATCAGCGCCGACGGCAAGACCCCTCATCAATCGGTGATCACCGCCATGGACGCGGCCGGCAAGCTCGGTTTCAGCCATCTGCGCATGACCACGGTCGAGGCGGCCCCCGCACCCTGATGGCCATGTCCGATCGATTGCTTGCCGCGTGGTACGAAGGTCACCCGGCCCTGACGTTGTTGCGGCCGCTGGAGTGGTTGTACCGACGGGTGGTGGTGGGCAAGCGCGAGCGTTTCCTGGCGGGCGAAGGCCACATCTACCAGCCCCCCGTGCCGTTGGTGGTGGTGGGCAATATCACCGTGGGTGGCACTGGCAAGACACCGTTGATCCTGTGGCTGATCCAGCACTGCCAGCGCAGTGGCCTGCGGGTCGGCGTGGTCAGCCGGGGTTACGGCGCCAAGCCGCCGCAGCTGCCGTGGCGGGTCGCGGCCGAGCAGGGCGCCGACATCGCGGGTGATGAGCCACTGTTGATCGTCCAGCGCACAGGTGTGCCGTTGATGATCGACCCTGATCGCAGTCGCGCGATCCAGGCGCTGCTGGAGGCCGAACCACTGGACCTGATCCTGTCCGACGACGGCATGCAGCATTATCGGATGGCCCGGGACCTCGAGCTGGTGTTGATAGACAACGCCCGCGGCTTGGGCAATCGCCGTTGTCTGCCTGCAGGGCCGTTGCGCGAGCCGGTCGAGCGCCTGCAATCGGTCGACGCGGTGCTGTACAACGGCGCCAGTGCCGACCGTGAAGACGGTTTCGCCTTCCAATTGCGCCCCACCGCGCTGGTGAACCTGGCCAGCGGCGAGCGGCGTTCCCTCGACCATTTTCCACCCGGCCAGGCCCTGCATGCCGTGGCCGGCATCGGCAATCCCCAGCGTTTCTTCAAGACCCTCGAAACGCTACACTGGCGGCCAATACCGCATGGGTTTGCCGACCACGCCGAATACAGCGCCCAGGCCTTGAGTTTCACGCCATCGCTGCCGGTGGTCATGACGGAAAAGGACGCCGTCAAATGCCGTGCCTTCGCCGCACCCGACTGGTGGTACCTGGCGGTAGACGCCGCGCCGTCACCGGCTTTCGCGGCCTGGTTCGATACGCAGTTGATACGCCTGTTGCCGGATCGGCTTTTGCCTTAAAACCTTTTATCCAGGGGAATTCCATGGACACCAAATTGCTCGATATTCTGGCCTGCCCGGTCTGCAAAGGCCCGCTCAAGCTCAGCGCCGACAAGACCGAACTGATCAGCAAGGGGGCCGGCCTGGCCTACCCGATTCGCGATGGCATCCCGGTGATGCTCGAAAGCGAAGCCCGCACCCTGACCACCGACGAGCGCCTGGATAAATGACCGCAGCCTTTACCGTTGTCATTCCGTCGCGTTTCGCTTCGACGCGCCTGCCCGGCAAGCCGTTGCTGTCGATTGCCGGCAAGCCGATGATTCAGCATGTCTGGGAGCAGGCCTGCAAAAGCAGCGCCCAGCGTGTGGTGGTGGCGACTGACGATGCGCGCATCGTCGAGGCCTGCAAAGGCTTTGGCGCCGAAGTCGTCCTGACGCGTGAAGACCATAATTCCGGCACTGACCGCCTGGCGGAGGTCGCGGCGAAGCTCGGTCTTGCCGCCGACGCTATCGTGGTCAATGTGCAAGGCGACGAGCCGTTGATCCCGCCGAGCGTTATCGATCAGGTCGCCGCCAACCTCGCGGCCCACACCGAGGCGCGCATGGCCACCCTGGCCGAGCCGATCGAGGATGTGCAGACCTTGTTCAATCCCAACGTGGTCAAGGTGGTCAGTGACCTCAATGGCCTGGCGTTGACCTTCAGCCGCGCGACGTTGCCCTGGGCGCGGGACGCATTTGCCCAAAGCCGTGACGTGATGCCGGAAGGCGTGCCATACCGCCGCCACATCGGCATCTATGCCTACCGCGCCGGCTTCCTCCAGGACTTCGTCGCCTGGGGCCCGTGCTGGCTGGAAAACACTGAAGCCCTGGAACAGCTGCGTGCCCTGTGGCACGGCGTGCGGATCCACGTCGCCGATGCGCTGATCGCCCCGCCGACCGGCGTGGACACCGCCGAAGACCTCGAGCGCGTTCGTCGCCTGCTGGAGGCTTGATGCGGGTCCTGTTTGTCTGCCTCGGCAATATCTGCCGCTCGCCCACCGCCGAAGGCATCCTGCGCCACAAGTTGCGTGAGGCCGGGTTGGCCGGGCAGGTGGAAGTCGCTTCCGCCGGCACCGGTGACTGGCACGTCGGCAAGGCTCCGGACAAGCGCAGCCAGGCGGCGGCCCTGAAGCGTGGCTACGACTTGTCGGCCCAGCGTGCGCAACAGGTGACCCGCGCTGATTTCGCCGCCTATGACCTGATCCTGGCGATGGACAGCAGCAACCTGCGCCACCTCAAGGCCTTGCAACCGGCCAATGGCAAGGCCGAGCTGGACCTGTTCCTGCGGCGCTACGAAGCTGAACTCGACGATGTGCCGGACCCGTACTACGACGGCGAACAAGGCTTCGAACAAGTGCTGGACCTGATCGAGCGCGCTACCGATCGCCTGGTGATCGAATTGAAGGGGCGGTTATGACCTTGCAGGTGCGGGCGGGCGTCAGCCTCAAGCCCTTCAACAGTTTCGGGGTGGACGTCACTGCCCGGTTGTTCGCCGAAGCCCATAGCGATGGTGATGTTCGCGAGGCGTTGGCTTATGCCGCCGAACATGCCGTGCCATTGTTGGTAATAGGGGGCGGCAGCAACCTGTTGCTGACCGGCGACATCGACGCGCTGGTGCTGCGCATGGCCAGCCACGGTATTCGCCTGCTCAGCGATGACGGCGAACGCGTAGTGGTCGAAGCCGAAGCAGGGGAGCCCTGGCACCCGTTCGTCCAGCACACGTTGGCGCAGGGCTGGTCCGGATTGGAGAACCTCAGTCTGATCCCCGGCACTGTGGGCGCGGCACCGATGCAAAACATCGGCGCCTACGGTGTGGAGATCAAGGACGTCTTCGCCGGCCTCACCGCGCTGGATCGCCAGACCGGCGAGCTGCGCGATTTCAGCCTTGAAGACTGTCGGTTCGCTTATCGCGACAGCCTGTTCAAACAGCAAGCGGGTCGCTGGTTGATCCTGCGGGTGCGCTTCGCCCTCAGTCGCGCCGCACACTTGCATCTGGAGTACGGTCCGGTTCGCCAGCGATTGACCGAGCAGGGCATCGAGCAGGCGACACCCACCGACGTGAGCCGGGCCATTTGCAGCATCCGCAGCGAAAAACTCCCGGACCCGGCCGTGCTGGGCAATGCCGGCAGCTTCTTCAAGAACCCGCTGGTGCCGGCTACGCACGTAGCGCACCTCAAACTGCAATACCCTGACCTGGTGGCTTATCCGCAGCCTGAAGGACAGATGAAAATCGCCGCCGGCTGGTTGATCGAACGGGCCGGCTGGAAGGGCTTTCGCGAAGGTGATGCCGGGGTGCACAAGTTGCAGGCGTTGGTGTTGGTCAACTACGGCAACGCCACGGGCCCGCAACTTCTGGACTTGGCCCTGCGCATCCAGAAAGACATTGCCGAGCGTTTCCAGGTCGAGCTGGAAATGGAACCCAATCGGTACTGAACCGCGCTTGCCCGATCACCTGGAAAAACGCCCTGCACACCTTGCGCACGATCATTTGTGCAGGATTGTGCAGGGCGTTTTGCGTGATCCTGGGTTAATTTAGCCTCCTAACGATGCGACCATCGCATCCTAAAGGCCCGATGCAGACGCCTGCGTGCGCATGCATAAGAGAGCCCGATCAGCCTGAGTCAGTCTGCGACAACCGAACCGTCAACCCAGCGGCAGATTGCTCGACCCCATAACTCGATAACTATGCGGGCGTGCCCATGATTACCCTGAAACTCAATGGAAAAGACCATCAACTGGATGTGACCGAGGACATGCCGCTGCTGTGGGCTATCCGGGATGTGGCCGGTTACAACGGCACCAAATTCGGCTGCGGCATGGGCTTGTGCGGTGCGTGCACCATCCATATCGACGGCGCCCCGGCGCGCAGTTGCATTACGCCAATCGGTTCTGTGAATGGGCAAAATGTCAGCACCATAGACGAACTTCATGTCGATCCGGTTGGGCAAATCGTCCAGAAGGCCTGGCTCGACACGGCAGTGGCCCAGTGCGGTTACTGCCAGGGCGGGCAGATCATGTCGGCGACCGCCTTGCTCAAGACCAACCCCAACCCGAGTGATGAGCAGATCGAAGAAGCCATGGTCGGCAACATCTGCCGTTGCGGCACCTACAACCGGATCAAGACCGCGATCCGCCAGGCCTCCACTCACCTGAAGGAGGTCAAGGCATGAGCCGCTTGCCCGATGATTTTGTCCTGAGCAACCTCAGCCGTCGCGGCTTCCTCAAAGGCGCGAGTGCCGCCGGTGTGCTGGTACTGGCGGCCACGTGGGGGCTGCCGGAGGCCTTTGCCGAGGAAAAGAAATTCGGCGCCGAGGGCATGCCCCATGGCGCGGTTGACGACCCGAAGGTGTACGTCAGCATTGCCACCGATGGCAGCGTGACCGTGATCTGCAACCGTTCGGAAATGGGGCAGGGTGTGCGTACCAGCCTGAGCATGGTCGTGGCCGATGAGCTGGAGGCCGACTGGGCGCGAGTGAAGGTGCAACAGGCGCCGGCCGATGAGGCGCGTTTCGGCAACCAGGACACCGACGGTTCACGCAGCATGCGTCATTGGTACGAGCCGATGCGCCGTTGCGGTGCTGCCGCCCGGACCATGTTGGAACTGGCCGCCGCCGCGCAGTGGAAGGTGCCGGTGGATGAATGCCATGCCCAGCTGCACAAGGTGCTGCACCAGCCTTCGGGGCGTGAACTGGGTTATGGCGAATTGGCCGCCGCCGCCAGTGCCCTGGCGGTGCCGAGCCGTGGCAGCCTGCGCCTCAAGCAGCCATCGGAATTCCGCTACATCGGCAAGGAGGCGAGCCGGGCCATCGATGGCGCAGACATCGTCAACGGTCGTGCCGTGTTTGGTGCCGATGTGCATTTCGACGGCATGCTCTATGCCGTCATCGCGCGTCCGCCGGTCTATGGTGGCAAGGTCAAGAGCGTGGACAGCAGCGCCGCGCTGAAAGTACCGGGCGTGGTCAAGGTGGTGCAGATCGAAGGGCGCCCGCTGCCCTCGGAATTCCAACCGTTGGGCGGCGTGGCGGTGGTGGCGAAGAACACCTGGGCGGCGATCAAGGGCCGCGAAGCGTTGAAAATCCAATGGGACGACGGCCCGAATGCCGGTTATGACTCCATTGCCTATCGCAAGGAGCTGGAAGCGGCGGCCCTCAAGCCCGGAAAAGTCGTGCGCAGCAGCGGCGATCTCGACGATGCACTGGCCAAGGCTGATTCGACGTTGGAAGCATCGTATTACTTGCCGCACCTGTCCCAATCACCGATGGAACCGATGGTTGCCGTCGCCCGGTTCAAGGACGGCCAATGCGAGGCCTGGGCACCGAGCCAGGCCCCGCAGGTGACCCGTGAACGTGTCGCTGAACGCCTGGGCATTCCTTTCGAGAAGGTCACGGTGAACATCACGTTGTTGGGCGGCGGTTTCGGACGCAAGTCCAAACCCGACTTTGTCGTCGAAGCGGCCGTGCTCGCCAAGGAATTTCCCGGCCAGGCAATACGGGTGCAATGGACCCGTGAAGACGACATCCATCACTCGTATTTCCACACGGTATCGGCCGAATACCTCAAGGCCGGCCTGAACCAGGACGGTATGCCGTCCGGCTGGTTGCACCGCACCGTGGCCCCGAGCATCACCGCACTGTTTGCGCCGGGCATGACCCACGAGGCGCCGTTCGAAATAGGCATGGGCGTGACCAACATGGCTTATGCCATCCCGAACCTGCGCCTGGAGAATCCCGAAGCGGTGGCCCATGCCCGGGTGGGTTGGTATCGCTCGGTGTCGAACATCCCCCATGGTTTCGCGATCCAGAGTTTCATCGACGAATTGGCCCACAAGGCCGGCCAGGATCCGCTGAAGTACCAGGTCAAATTGCTCGGGCCGGACCGTAAGATCGATCCGCGTAGCTTGAGCGAAGAGTGGAACTATGGCGAATCCCCCGAGCGCTATCCGATTGATACCGCGCGGATCCGCACGGTGCTGGAAACCGCTGCCAAGGCCGCCGGTTGGGGCCGGGAACTGCCCAAGGGCCGTGGCCTGGGCTTGGCCGTGCACTACAGCTTCGTCACTTACGTGGCGGCGGTGATCGAAGTAGAGGTCAAGGACGACGGCACGGTGATCGTGCACAAGGCGGACATCGCCGTGGATTGCGGTCCGCAGATCAACCCCGAGCGCATCCGTTCCCAGTTCGAGGGCGCCTGCGTCATGGGGCTAGGCAATGCCATGGTGGGGGAAATCAGTTTCAAGGATGGAAAGGTGCAGCAGGACAATTTCCACATGTACGAGGTGGCGCGCATGTCCCTGGCGCCCAAGGAAGTGGCCGTGCACTTGGTCACGCCGCCGGGTGAGGTGCCGTTGGGCGGTGTCGGCGAGCCGGGTGTGCCACCGATTGCGCCTGCGCTGTGCAACGCGATTTTCGCCGCCACTGGCAAGCGTATTCGTAGCCTGCCTGTGCGCTATCAGCTGCAAGGCTGGCAGCAGGCGAAGGCCTGATGGACAGCGTTGATCTGAACGTCCTGCGCAGTGTGCTCGAGTGGCGCCGTGCCGGGCAGCGGGTGGTGCTGTTCACTGTGGTCCAGACCTGGGGCACAGCGCCAAGGCCGCCGGGGGCGATGCTGGCCCTGCGCGAAGATGGCGTGGTGATTGGTTCGGTGTCGGGTGGTTGTGTCGAGGATGACCTGATCGCCCGGCTGCACGACGGTCGGATTCCGGCGGACGGTCCGCCGGTGCAACTGATCACCTATGGCGTCACCCGCGAAGAAGCGGCGCGCTTCGGCCTGCCGTGCGGCGGCACCCTGCGCCTGACCGAAGAGCGGGTGGGCGATCCACACTGGGTCGCGCAATTGCTGGAACGTTGCGAAGCCCATGAGATTGTCGCCCGGGAGCTGACAGTCGCCAGCGGCAACGTGGTCCTGACCCCGGCCAGCAAAACCGACGCCCTGGTGTTCGATGGACAGGTCCTGCGGGCCATATACGGCCCACGTTGGCGGCTGTTGCTGATCGGCGCCGGGCAACTGTCGCGCTACGTGGCGGAAATGGCCCGGTTGCTGGACTTCGAAGTGCTGATTTGCGATCCGCGCAAGGAGTTTGTCTATGGTTGGGAAGAGCAGCATGGCCGCTTCGTCTCGGGGATGCCCGACGAAGCCGTGTTGAGCATCCAGACCGACGAGCGCACCGCCATTGTGGCGCTGACCCATGATCCACGCCTGGATGACATGGCGCTGCTCACGGCCCTGGACTCCAAGGCCTTTTATGTCGGCGCCCTGGGCTCGCGAGTCAACAGCCAGAAGCGCCGGGAGAACCTGGCTCAGCTAGGCTTGTCAGCACAGGCCATTGAACGCTTGCATGGACCCATCGGCCTGCACATCGGCAGCCACACCCCGGCGGAAATCGCCTTGTCGTTGCTGGCCGAGATCGTGGCCATCAAGAATGGCGTTGAACTGCGGCAGAAAAAGCCGTTGTAAGCCGCGGGGGAGGAGGGCGTATGAGCGAGTCGATAGGCGTGATCATTCTCGCGGCCGGATCGGGCAGTCGTTTCCGTCAGGTGGCCGGCCCCGACAAGGATAAGTTGCTGGCCGATTGCACCGGGCGGGACGGTGCCGTCCGTTCGGTGATCGAGCAGGTGCTGGTGAACTTGCCTGCCTCCCTGCAAAAGCGCGTCCTGGTGACGAGCCAGGATCGTCCGCAAGCCATCCGCATGGCCCAAGCCTATGGCTGCGATTTCGTGGCGCTGGACTCTCCCGGTCTGGGGGACAGCATCGCGGCCGGTGTCCAGGCTTGCCCGGACCTTGCTGGCTGGTTGATGGTACTGGGTGATATGCCTTTCATCCTGCCGTCGACTATCGAGCAGGTGGCGGCGAGGATTCGCGAGGATGGCATCAGTGTGCCGGTCCTCTCCGGCGAATACGGGCATCCGGTGGGATTCGGCCGTGCGTTTGGCCCAAGACTGATGGCACTGACTGGAGATCGCGGTGCCAAGGCATTGTTTGCCGGGGCGCAAGTGGTCGAGGTGCCGGTGGATGACCCTGGCGTGACGTGGGATGTCGATGTGCCAGAGGCATTGGCCTTCAAATAACAAACGACGCAGAACCCTGTGGGAGCGAGCTTGCTCGCGAAAGCGGTCCGATATTCAGCATTGATGCAAGCTGACCCGGCGCCATCGCGAGCAAGCTCGCTCCCACAGTGGATCTTCAGTGGGCATAAGTCTTGTCTGGTCCCAGTCCCGCTGTGGATAAGTATGAAGGCATAAAAAAGCCCCGCCAGGCATCACCAGGCGGGGCTTTTTACTGGGCGGTGGAATCAGGCGTGAGGTTTAGGCTCGTGCTCTTTTTCCAGGGCTTCAGTGTGACGCGGCACGACTTCTTCAGCGCTGTGCTGAGGTTCGTCGAATGTCGGAGCTGATTCAACCGGGGTTTCGGCGACCGGGGCAGGGGCTGCCTCGGCGACTTCTTCCACGGCTGGAGCTGGCTCGGCAGCAGGCGCTTGAGCGGCAGCAGCGGCAGCTTGTTCGGCTTCCTTCTGCAGACGCTCGGCTTCACGCTTGCGACGGCGCACTTCGCGCGGATCGTTCGGCGCACGGCCGTTCGCGGTCAGGGCGCTGGCGGGTGCAGGCACTTCCACTGGGGCAGGGGCTTCGGCAACCACGGGTGCTTCGACCACTGGAGCAGATTCAACCACTTCTGGCTCGACCGCTTTCACGGGCTCTGGTGTCGGTTCTGGCTCGACAACAGGTGCCGGTGCGGCTGGCTCGGCGGTCCAGTTGAACGCAGTCTGTTCCTCGCGGGCAGGCTCTGGGGCCTTTTCCTCGGCCGGTGTTTCAACGGCCGGCTCAGCGGCTACCACTGGCTGCTCGACAACCGGTGCAGGCTCGGCGACCACTTCAGTTTCAGCAACCTGGGCTTCATGGGCCGGGGCGACTTCCACTTCTGGCGAAGCGGTGACTTCTACTGGGGTAGTGGCTTCGACCACCGGAGCTTCGGCAACTGGCGCGCTTTCCACCGCAGCGGTCGCGCGTTCGGCTTGTTCGTGAGCCTGGGCTTCGGCCGGGGCGCTGATTGCGCTGCTGGCAACGGCCGCAGTCACGGCCAGGCCGGCAGCCAGATCGGCAGCGCTTGGCGCTTCAGTGTTCTCGGTGGACTCGGACTCTTCCGAACCTTCGATCACGTTGCCGTTGGCGTCGCGCTGACGCTCACGACGGTTGCTGCGACGACGCTGGCCACGGGAGCGGCGACGTGGACGATCGCCTTCGGCGGTGTCCTGGCCGTCTTCCTGCAACTGCTCTTCGGTGTTCAGCACTTCTTCTTCGCTGGCAGCGGCGGCTGCCTGCTCGGCGCGTGGCTGGCGCTCTTCACGTGGCGGACGCGGTGCACGTTCTTCACGAGGCTGGCGGGCCGGACGCTCTTCAGCGGTGGCGGCGGCAGCAGCCGGGGCGGCATCCAGTGGCTCGCGCAGTTCGCGAACACGTTCTTCACGCTCGCCACGTGGCTTGCGATCTTCACGCGGTGCGCGCGGCTGACGTTCTTCACGCGGCGGACGCGGTGCACGCTCTTCGCGGGCTACGGCTGGCGCTTCCTCACGGGCTTCGCGTGGCTGACGCTCTTCACGCGGCTCGCGTGGCGCACGTTCTTCACGCGGTGCACGTTCTTCGCGAGGTTTGCGTTCTTCGTCGCGACGACCGTTGCGGTTGCGGGTCTGTTGGCGACCGTTACGGCGTTCTTCGTTGCGGGCAGGACGCTCGGTCGTGGCAGGCTTGGCGACAACGGCCGGGGCAGCAGGTTCTTCCTTGGTGGCGAACAGGCTGACCAGCGACTTCACCAGGCCTTTGAACAGGCTTGGCTCTGGTGCGGCGGCCGGGGCGGCAACCGGAGCGGCCACTTCGGTCGGAACCGGAGCATTGGCGCGGGCCGGAGCGGTCTTGACCGCAGCTTCCTGGCGAACCAGGGTGCGAGTGGCGGCGGCCGGCTGGACTTCTTCCACTTCGGCGGCAGCGGCAGCGATTTCGTAGCTGGACTGGTTGGTGTGGGCTTCCGGGCTGTCATCGCGCAGGCGCTGCACTTCGAAGTGCGGCGTCTCGAGGTGATCGTTCGGCAGGATGACGATGCGGGCACGGGTCCGCAGTTCGATCTTGGTGATCGAGTTGCGTTTTTCGTTGAGCAGGAACGCGGCCACCGGGATCGGCACTTGGGCGCGAACTTCGGCGGTGCGGTCTTTCAGGGCTTCTTCTTCGATCAGGCGCAGGATCGCCAGGGACAGCGACTCGACGTCACGGATGATGCCGGTGCCGTTGCAGCGAGGGCAGACGATGCCGCTGCTTTCGCCCAGGGACGGACGCAGGCGCTGACGGGACATTTCCAGCAGGCCGAAGCGCGAGATGCGACCGACCTGTACGCGGGCGCGGTCGGCTTCCAGGCATTCACGGACCTTTTCTTCCACGGCGCGCTGGTTCTTGGCCGGGGTCATGTCGATGAAGTCGATGACGATCAGGCCGCCGATGTCGCGCAGGCGCAACTGACGAGCGATTTCCTCGGCCGCTTCAAGGTTGGTCTGCAGGGCGGTCTCTTCGATGTCGCTGCCTTTGGTGGCGCGCGCCGAGTTGATGTCGATGGACACCAGGGCTTCGGTCGGGTCGATGACGATGGAGCCGCCGGACGGCAGTTCGACGACGCGCTGGAAGGCGGTCTCGATCTGGCTTTCGATCTGGAAACGGTTGAACAGCGGAACGCTGTCTTCGTAGAGCTTGATCTTGCTGGCGTACTGCGGCATCACCTGGCGAATGAAGGTCAGGGCTTCGTCCTGGGCTTCGACGCTGTCGATCAGCACTTCGCCGATGTCCTGGCGCAGGTAATCGCGGATGGCGCGGATGATCACGTTGCTTTCCTGGTAGATCAGGAACGGCGCGGAGCGATCCAGCGAGGCTTCTTTGATGGCGGTCCACAGTTGCAGCAGGTAGTCGAGGTCCCACTGCATTTCTTCGCTGCTGCGGCCCAGGCCGGCAGTGCGAACGATCAGGCCCATGTCAGCCGGGGCAACCAGGCCGTTCAGGGCTTCACGCAGTTCGTTGCGCTCTTCGCCTTCGATGCGGCGGGAGATGCCGCCGGCGCGAGGGTTGTTCGGCATCAGGACCAGGTAACGGCCGGCCAGGCTGATGAAGGTGGTCAGGGCGGCGCCCTTGTTGCCACGTTCTTCTTTTTCGACCTGGACGATGACTTCCTGGCCTTCGCTCAGGACGTCCTTGATGTTGACGCGGCCTTCGGGGGCCTTCTTGAAGTATTCGCGGGAGATTTCTTTGAGGGGCAGGAAGCCGTGGCGCTCGGAGCCGAAATCGACAAAGGCAGCCTCAAGGCTTGGTTCGATGCGAGTAATCCGGCCTTTATAAATGTTGGCCTTCTTCTGCTCGCGTGCACCGGATTCGATATCCAGGTCGTAGAGGCGCTGGCCGTCTACCAGTGCAACACGCAACTCTTCGGGTTGAGTTGCGTTAATCAGCATTCTTTTCATGTAGTACCGTCGGTTTCCGGGCTGCCGGAAACGGCGTTCGGCACACACGACTTCTCACGGTCGGTGTCAGGTGCGTCCTGGAGATGGCAAGGCCACTCCAGTGTCCAGCGAGTTCGACCCAATGATGGCGAAGTCGCGACGGACGCGTCCTGCTTGCTGGTACTCAAGCACTCAGTCAGGAGGAGGAATCAACCGGCGCCTGTGGACGAGATGAAGCGTCTAAATATAAGCCTAGTGCTACACAGTCCGACGGTTGTACATCTCCACCCTACACGTATCCCTGATAATTCGGGTGCTGCCGCGCGCAGAATCCGCAGCGGGTTGGCATTTACCGTGAGCTCCGAAAGGGGAGGTCACGCATCATGGCTAATTTAGGCGTTGTTTCCGAAGCATTCGCTCGGGGTCGTCCGCAGCTGACTGCACTTTGTGAACTGGCCGTGAATGTGGCGCGCAAGGCGAGTCAAAACTCTGCTTTGCGGCGTATTTCAGGCCTCATGTCACCTGCGCTCGTTACACCTGAAAACTCTACCGTTACGTAGCGAAAGCCCCGTAGGACGGCCTCTCGTCCTCGTGAATTGCGTTGGTCAGGGCCGGTTTTTGACCGCTGGTCCACTGTCCAGCCACTTTTGGCGGCGTTCGCGACTATAGCAGCAATGATTAAGTGCTTCAATTCCATAAAAAATTGTTATGATCGCCGCCATGACAACTACTGCCCCTTCGACCCCTGGCGTTCAACTGCTCGAGGTCTCGCCGGAATATGCCGGCCAACGAATCGATAACTTCCTGCTGGCCCGGCTCAAAGGCGTGCCCAAGACCTTGATCTACCGCATTTTGCGCAAAGGCGAAGTGCGAGTGAACAAAGGTCGGATCAAGCCCGAGTACAAGCTCCAGGCCGGTGACATCGTGCGCGTGCCGCCGGTTCGCGTGCCCGAGCGCGATGAGCCGGTGCCCCTGGCCCAGGGGCTGCTGCAACGCCTTGAAGCCTCGATTATCTATGAAGACAAAGCCCTGATCGTGATCAACAAGCCCGCAGGCATTGCGGTTCACGGCGGCAGCGGCCTGAATTTCGGTGTGATCGAAGCCTTTCGTCAGTTGCGTCCGGACGCCAAGGAGCTGGAACTGGTCCACCGCCTCGATCGCGACACCTCCGGCCTGCTGATGATCGCCAAGAAACGCAGCATGTTGCGCCACCTGCACGAGCAATTGCGCGGCGACGGCGTCGACAAGCGCTACATGGCGCTGGTGCGTGGTCGCTGGGAAACCTCCATCAAGCAAGTCCGTGCGCCGTTGCTCAAGAGCAACCTGCGTTCGGGCGAGCGCATGGTCGAAGTCAACGAGGAGGGCAAGGAGGCGCTGACGGTATTCAAGGTGCTGCGCCGTTTCGATGACTTCGCCACCCTGGTCGAAGCCAAGCCGGTGACCGGGCGCACCCACCAGATCCGTGTCCATACCTTGCATGCCGGGCATTGCATTGCCGGCGACAGCAAGTACGGCGATGACGATTTCACCAAGGAAATCCGCGATCTGGGCGGCAAACGCCTGTTTCTCCATGCTTACATGCTGACCGTGCCGCTGCCCGATGGTGGCGAGCTGAAATTGCAGGCCCCGGTGGATGACATGTGGGCCAAGACCGTGGAGCGGTTGAGTGCATCCTGACTACAAACTGTTGATCTTCGATTGGGATGGCACTCTGGCCAACTCCATTGGCCGGATCGTGGAGGCGATGCATGTCGCCTCGGACCGCATGGCGTATGCCCGGTGCGACGACTTAGCGGTAAAAGGCATTATTGGCCTCGGATTGCCAGAAGCTATTCGCAGCCTGTACCCGGAAATCGACGACAACGAGCTGGTGGTTTTTCGCCAGCATTATGCCGATCACTATATCGCGCTGGACGCCGAGCCTTCACCGTTGTTCGAGGGTGTGGCGGGTACGCTGGAGGTTCTGCGGACCGAGGGCTATCACCTGGCTGTCGCGACCGGCAAGGCTCGTCGCGGGTTGGATCGAGTGCTCAAGTCCCATGGCTGGGAGGATTATTTCGATATCACCCGTGCCGCGGACGAAACCGCCAGCAAGCCGCATCCGTTGATGCTTGAGCAGATCCTGGCACACTGCGATGTGCGGCCGGAGCAGGCGCTGATGGTGGGGGATTCGTCATTCGACCTGCAGATGGCGCGCAACGCCGGCATGGGGTCGGTGGCGGTCAGCTACGGCGCTCAAACGATCGAGGCGCTACGGGCATTCGAGCCGCGACTGGCCATTGATCATTTTCCTGAGTTGCACGCCTGGCTGAGCCAGCGGGCTCTTTAAGTTTTGCTGGGGATTCACGCATGACCGATGAATGGAAAGCACCTGTCAAGGCGAGCGCCGAGAGCGGGGATGACAAAAGCTGGAAGCTGTTGGAGAAAACCTTGCTCGCCAGCGTGCAGGAACAGCGTCGCTCCCGCCGCTGGGGTATTTTCTTCAAGTTGCTGACCTTTATTTATCTTTTTGGTGCACTGGCGCTGTTCACGCCGCTGATGAACATGGAGAAAAGCGCTGTCGCCGGCTCGGCGTACACCGCCTTGATCAATATCGAGGGCATGATCGCCGACAAAGAGCCTGCCAGTGCCGACAATATCGTCGGTAGCCTGCGGGCCGCCTTCGAGGACCCGAAGGTCAAGGGCGTGGTGCTGCGTATCAACAGTCCAGGCGGTAGTCCGGTGCAATCGGGGTACGTTTACGACGAGATCGTGCGGCTGCGCGCATTGCACCCGGATACCAAGGTGTATGCGGTCATTTCAGATCTCGGTGCCTCCGGTGCTTATTACATTGCCAGCGCGGCGGATCAGATCTATGCCGACAAGGCCAGTCTGGTGGGCTCCATTGGTGTGACTGCGACCGGCTATGGCTTTGTCGGGACCATGGATAAGTTGGGGGTGGAGCGTCGCGTGTATACCTCCGGCGAGCATAAATCCTTCCTTGATCCTTTCCAGCCGCAAAAGCCTGAAGAAACCGCTTTTTGGCAGGGCGTGCTCGATACCACTCACAAGCAATTCATTGCCAGCGTCAAGAAGGGTCGGGGCGAGCGCCTGAAGGACAAGGAGCATCCGGAGTTGTTCTCCGGGCTGGTCTGGTCGGGTGAGCAGGCGTTGCCGCTGGGCCTGATCGACGGCTTGGGCAGTGCCAGTTCGGTGGCGCGGGATGTGATCGGCCAGAAAGACCTGGTGGACTTCACCATCGAAGAGTCGCCGTTCGATCGTTTCTCGAAAAAGCTGGGGGCTAGCATTGCCGAGCATTTGGCGATGTGGATGGGGTTCCAGGGCCCGGCGTTGCGCTGATTGCCAGTGCTGTTCTCGATCCCTGTGGCGAGGGAGCTTGCTCCCGCTGGGCTGCGCAGCAGCCCCGTTTGTTGCGGTCGCTGCGCAACCGAGCGGGAGCAAGCTCCCTCGCCACACAGGTTTGCAGGCCGGGCTGCTTCAGGGGATCTGCACACCCTCGGCCAGCAACATATCCACAAGACGAATCAACGGCAGGCCAACCAGGCTGGTGGCGTCTGGCCCTTCGGTGCTCTGGAACAGGCTCACGCCCAGTCCTTCGGCCTTGAAGCTGCCGGCGCAGTCGTAAGGCTGCTCGGCCCGCAAGTAGCGTTCGACGCGCCCTGGGTCCAGTGCGCGCATGTTCACGGTAAATGGAACGCAATCGACCTGGCAGTGGCCGGTCTGGCTGTTGAGCAGCGCCAGGCCTGTCAGGAACGTGACCCTCGCGCCGCTGGCGGCCAACAATTGCTCGCGAGCGTTCTCGAAGGTGTGAGGCTTGCCCAGGATGCGTTCGCCGAGCACGGCGACCTGGTCTGAGCCGATGATCAGGTGCGCCGGGTGGCTGTCGGCCAGTGCCAGGGCTTTTTCCCGGGCCAGGCGCTTGACCAGTTCAAGGGCGGGCTCGCCGGGACGACGGCTTTCATTGATGTCGGGTGAGCAGCAGACGAACGGCAGTCCCAGGCGGGCAAGCAATTCCCGGCGGTAGACCGAGCTTGAGGCAAGTAATAAAGGCAGCATGGGCGGCTCCAAAAGGCAGGGGCGAATTCTAGCGAGGCGCGCAAGTGACGGACAGGGCTGAATTTCCTTTGACATGGCCGGGGGCATCCCTATAATGCTGCGCCTATGTTGAATGACCCGATTCCACCTCACGTTGACCCGCGCAAATTGGCTGACCGTGGCACCACCCTTCAAGGTGAACTGCTGCTGGCCGATTTGAAGAGACTCTGCGACCCGCTTTCCGACGATGTCGGTACGGTCCAGGCCAAATTCGTTTTTGAACGAGATGAACGTAAATCTGTGGTAATCCACAGCTTTATCGACACTGAAGTCAAAATGGTTTGCCAGCGTTGTCTTGAGCTGGTCACCCTGCCGATCCACAGCGAATGCAGTTACGCCGTGGTGAAGGAGGGTGCGAATACCCAGTCGTTGCCGAAAGGTTATGACGTGCTGGAACTGGGCGAAGATCCATTGGATCTGCAGTCACTGATCGAGGAGGAGCTTCTGCTCGCCTTGCCCATTGTGCCTGCTCATCATCCGGAAGAATGCCAGCAGCCGGCGGGAGCAGATGAGCCCGAACCGAGCGAGGACGAGGTAACGCGGTCCAACCCGTTCAGTGTATTGGCGCAGTTAAAGCGTGACCCAAACGTTTAGGAGTTAATCAATTATGGCTGTTCAGCAGAACAAAAAATCCCGCTCTGCCCGTGACATGCGCCGTTCGCACGACGCTCTCGAGGCTAGCACCCTGTCCGTAGAAAAAACCACTGGTGAAGTTCACCTGCGTCACCACGTATCGCCAGAAGGCGTATACCGTGGTCGTAAAGTGATCGACAAGGGCGCCGACGAGTAATCACTTGTCCGCTCAAGTCATCGCGATTGACGCAATGGGCGGGGACTTCGGTCCCCGCAGCATTGTTCAGGCCAGCCTTGCTTGTCTGAATGCTACGCCCTCGCTGCACCTGACCCTCGTCGGTCAACCCTCCCTCCTGGAAGAAATGCTCAGCGGCCAATCGGCTGTCGACCGCGCGCGCCTGACGATTGCCCCAGCGTCCGAAATCATCACCATGGACGAAAAGCCGGCCCAGGTCCTGCGCGGCAAGCCTGACGCCTCGATGCGGGTAGCCCTTGAGCTGCTGCGCGATGGCAAGGTCCAGGCATGCGTCAGCGCAGGCAATACCGGTGCGCTGATGGCGCTGTCGCGCTACGTGCTCAAGACCTTGCCGGGTATCGACCGGCCTGCAATGGTGGCGGCGATTCCGACCCAGCGTGGGTTTTGTCAGTTGCTCGACCTGGGGGCCAACGTCGATTGCAGTGCCGAACATTTGCTGCAATTTGCGGTGATGGGCTCGGTCGCGGCGCAAACCCTGGGCATCGTGCGCCCTCGTGTGGCGTTGTTGAACATCGGTACCGAAGACATCAAGGGCAACCAGCAGGTCAAGCTGGCGGCCACGCTGCTGCAGGGCGCGCGCGGCATCAACTACATCGGCTTCGTCGAAGGCGATGGCTTGTACCGTGGCGAGGCCGATGTGGTGGTGTGCGATGGCTTTGTCGGCAATATCCTGCTCAAGTCCAGCGAAGGCCTGGCGACCATGATCGGCCAGCGCATCGAGGCCTTGTTCAAGCAAAGCTTCGCCTCGCGGGTGGTCGGCGCCCTGGCGCTGCCGTTGATGCGTCGGTTGCAGGCTGACCTGGCGCCAGCGCGGCACAACGGTGCGAGTTTCCTTGGGTTGCAGGGGATCGTGATCAAGAGTCACGGTTCGGCGGGGGTGCAGGGTTTCCAGAGTGCGATCAACCGAGCGGTGATCGAGATCCAGGAAAACCTGCCGGAGCGCCTGCATGGTCGCCTCGAGGATTTGTTAACTTAGGCGTTTTCGTCCGACAATGCTTAAATGTGACCGGTCGGTTCAAGCCGCCATCCAACTCTCAGTTTCCTAGCGCCCCCAGGGGCGTCAATTTTTGACGACAAGATCATTAGGGGCTTTGTTTTCATGTCTGCTTCCCTCGCATTCGTCTTTCCAGGACAGGGCTCGCAGTCCCTCGGCATGCTGGCCGAGCTGGGCGCGCAATACCCGCTGATCCTCGAAACATTCAAAGAAGCTTCCGATGCGCTCGGCTATGACCTCTGGGCACTGACCCAGCAAGGGCCGGAAGAGCGCCTCAATCAAACCGATAAAACCCAGCCGGCCATCCTGACCGCCTCGATCGCATTGTGGCGCCTGTGGCTGGCTGAAGGCGGCGCGCGCCCGGCATTCGTCGCCGGTCACAGCCTGGGCGAATACAGCGCCCTCGTAGCCGCTGGCAGCCTGAGCCTGGGCGACGCGGTGAAACTGGTGGAGCGTCGTGGCCAGTTGATGCAGGAAGCGGTTCCGGCCGGGCAGGGCGGCATGGCCGCGATCCTCGGCCTGGAAGACGCCGATGTGCTGGCCGCCTGTGCCGAAGCGGCGCAAGGCGATGTGGTCAGTGCGGTGAACTTCAACTCTCCGGGCCAAGTGGTCATCGCCGGTGCCAAGGCGGCTGTCGAGCGCGCCATCGAGGGCTGCAAGGCCCGTGGAGCCAAGCGCGCCATGCCACTGCCGGTCAGCGTGCCGTCGCACTGCGAACTGATGCGTCCGGCTGCCGAGCGCTTTGCTGAGTCCATCGCCGCCATCGACTGGCAGGCGCCGCAGATTCCCGTGGTGCAGAATGTCAGCGCCAACGTGGCGCCGGATCTCGAGACCCTCAAGCGTGATCTGCTGGAGCAACTCTACAAGCCGGTTCGCTGGGTCGAATCGGTGCAGACCCTGGCGGCCAAGGGCGCGACCGAGCTGGTCGAGTGCGGCCCTGGCAAAGTGCTGGCAGGCCTGAACAAACGCTGCGCCGAAGGCGTATCGACTTCCAACCTCAACACCCCAGACGCCTTCGCTGCCGCCCGTGCAGCGCAGGCCTGAACAGGAGAAGCTTGCATGAGTCTGCAAGGTAAAGTTGCACTGGTGACCGGTGCAAGCCGTGGCATCGGCCAGGCCATCGCCCTGGAACTGGGTCGTCAAGGCGCCATCGTCATCGGCACCGCGACTTCCGCTTCGGGCGCCGAGCGTATTGCTGCGACCCTGAAGGAAAACGGCATCCAAGGCACCGGCCTTGAGTTGAACGTCACCAGCGACGAATCCGTTGCGGCGGTGCTGGCAAGCATTCAGGAGCAGTTCGGTGCGCCGGCGATCCTGGTCAACAATGCCGGTATCACCCGCGATAACCTGATGATGCGCATGAAAGATGACGAATGGTTCGACGTCGTCGACACCAACCTGAACAGCCTGTACCGACTGTCCAAGGGCGTTTTGCGTGGCATGACCAAGGCTCGCTGGGGTCGAATTATCAGTATCGGTTCGGTTGTGGGTGCCATGGGCAACGCAGGCCAAGTAAACTATGCTGCGGCGAAGGCCGGTCTGGAAGGTTTCAGCCGTGCGCTGGCGCGTGAAGTGGGTTCGCGCTCGATTACGGTAAACTCGGTTGCACCGGGTTTCATCGACACCGACATGACCCGTGAACTGCCGGAAGCACAGCGCGAAGCCTTGTTGACACAGATTCCGCTGGGTCGTCTGGGGCAAGCTCAAGAAATCGCGTCCGTGGTCGCTTTTCTTGCGTCGGACGGTGCGGCATACGTGACCGGGGCTACAATCCCGGTGAACGGCGGGATGTACATGAGTTAAATGTGACGGATTGCTTCAAAAAAATGTCATACGAGCTGTCTAAAATCCGTTATAAAGCTGCAATCAATTTATAGACGGCGGGCCGCAGGGTTTGAGGAGTGAAGCTTTCGGTTGAAAAACCGAAAAGTTCTTCTATACACTTACCCACCGGCCAGCTGCCTGAATTTGTCCATTAGGAGTGAAAACAAGGTATGAGCACCATCGAAGAGCGCGTCAAGAAAATCGTTGCCGAGCAACTGGGCGTTAAAGAAGAAGAAGTTGTGAACACCGCTTCCTTCGTAGAAGACCTGGGTGCCGACTCCCTTGACACCGTTGAGCTGGTGATGGCTCTGGAAGAGGAATTCGAGACCGAGATTCCTGACGAAGAAGCTGAGAAGATCACTACTGTACAAGCTGCTATCGACTACGTTACCAGCCACCAGGCGTAATCGTTTTTAGTCGTCGCTAGCTGTCATGGAAAAACCGCACTGCCATCACGGCGTGCGGTTTTTTCTTTAGGCCTGATGCAAAGTCGTCATTAGAAAAAGGAGAGTGCTGTGTCGCGTAGACGCGTCGTAGTCACCGGTATGGGTATGTTGTCGCCACTGGGCACGGATGTGCCGAGCAGTTGGCAGGGCATTCTGGCTGGCCGCAGTGGCATTGGTCTGATCGAACACACCGACCTTTCTGCCTATTCCACCCGTTTTGGCGGCTCGGTAAAGGGCTTCAATGTCGAGGAATACCTGTCGGTCAAGGAAGCTCGCAAGCTTGACCTGTTCATTCAATACGGCTTGGCAGCCGGTTTCCAGGCAGTGCGCAACGCCGGGCTGGAAGTCACCGACGCCAACCGTGAACGCATCGGCGTGGCCATGGGCTCGGGTATTGGCGGCTTGACCAATATCGAAGAAACCAGCCGCACGCTGCACGAATCGGGGCCGCGACGGATTTCTCCGTTCTTCGTGCCGGGCTCGATCATCAACATGATTTCCGGTTTCCTGTCCATCCACCTGGGTGCCCAGGGACCCAACTACGCCATTGCCACGGCGTGCACCACCGGTACCCACTGCATCGGCATGGCCGCGCGCAACATCATGTACGACGAAGCCGACGTGATGATTGCCGGTGGCGCCGAGATGGCGGCTTGCGGCCTGGGCATGGGGGGCTTTGGTGCTTCCCGTGCGCTGTCGACCCGCAACGACGAGCCCGCCCGTGCGAGCCGGCCGTGGGACAAGGGCCGCGATGGCTTCGTGCTGTCCGACGGTGCCGGTGCGCTGGTGCTCGAGGAGCTGGAGCACGCCAAGGCGCGCGGCGCGACCATCTACGCCGAACTGATCGGCTTTGGCACCAGCGGCGACGCCTACCACATGACGTCGCCACCGGCCGATGGCGCCGGTGCTGCCCGTTGTATCGCCAACGCCTTGCGTGATGCGAAACTCAACGGCGAGCAGGTGCAGTACATCAACGCCCACGGCACTTCGACCCCGGCCGGCGACTTGGCCGAAGCCCAGGCGATCAAGACCGTGTTCGGCGATCACGCGTACAAGCTGGCGGTCAGTTCGACCAAGTCCATGACCGGTCACCTGTTGGGTGCGGCAGGGGCGGTGGAAGCGATCTTCAGCGTCCTGGCGATCAACAGCCAGACAGCGCCGCCGACCATCAACCTCGATGAGCCGGACGAAGGTTGCGACCTGGACTTCGTGCCGCACACTGCCCGCAGCATGGACATCGATGTGGTGCTGTCCAACTCCTTCGGCTTTGGCGGGACCAACGGTTCGCTGGTGTTCCGCCGGTTCGCCGGTTGATGGAAAGCTGGGTCGACGGTCAGCCGGCCGACGTCCTGTCGCTGAAAGATCGCGGCCTGGCTTACGGCGATGGGTTGTTCGAGACCCTCGCCGTGCAGGGTGGCGAACCGGTGTTGCTGGCGCGTCACCTGCAACGCCTGGAAACCGGTTGCCGGCGGTTGGCGCTCAACGTCGACATGAGCGCGTTGAGCACCGAGTTGAATGCCTATGCCCGGCGCCTGGGCTACGGCGTGCTGAAGCTGATCGTGACCCGTGGCGACAGTCTGCGCGGTTATGCCGCTGATCCCTCGACCCCGGCCCGACGCATCCTGCAAGGGAGCCCACCAGCCGCTTATCCCGCCGCCCATGCCGAACAAGGCGTTCTGCTGTTTCCCTGCAGCGTGCGGTTGTCCGAGCAACCCTTGCTTGCCGGCCTCAAACACCTCAATCGCCTGGAACAAGTGCTGGCTCGTGCCGAATGGAGCGATGAGCAATACGCCGAAGGCTTGATGCGGGATATGTCCGGGCGGGTGATCGAAGGTGTCTTCAGCAACCTGTTCCTGGTGCGCGACGGCGTGTTGTTCACGGCGGACCTGAGCCGTTGCGGCGTGGCCGGCGTGATGCGCGCAGAATTATTGTTTCAAGCCAAGTCCCAAGGCATCGCCACGCAAATCACGGATATCAGTCTCGAACAGCTGCACCAGGCTGATGAAGTCTTTGTCTGCAACAGCGTTTATGGCGTGTGGCCGGTACGCGGATGCGGTTCGGCGCGCTGGTCGGTTGGCCCGCTCACCCGTAAACTGCAAACCCTTGCCCGTGCGCTATTGGATGTTTGATTCGTGAGACGTAAATTCTTGCTGCTGCTGGAGACCGGACTGGTTCTGGCAGGGCTGATGTTGGGCGCTTCGGCCTGGAAGATTCATTCGGCGCTGCAACAGCCGCTGAACATCACCCAGGAAGAATTGCTGGACGTGCCCAACGGGACCACCCCGACCGGAACCCTCAAGCGCCTCGAAGCCGATGGCCTGATCAAGGACGCCTTCTGGCTGCGGATCTATTGGCGCTTCAATCTCGCCGACCAGCCACTGCATTCCGGTGAATATCGGATGGTGCCGGGCATGACCATGGAAGGCCTGATCGGTGTCTGGAAACGCGGCGAAGTGGTGCAGTACAGCGTGACGCTGGTGGAGGGCTGGAATTTCCGCCAGGTGCGCGCCGCACTGGCCAAGGATGAAAAACTCCAGCAGACCCTCACCGGCCTGAGCGACGCCCAGGTCATGGACCGTCTGGGTCACTCCGGGATATTTCCCGAAGGCCGATTCTTCCCGGATACCTATCGCTTCGTGCGTGGCACCTCGGACGTCGACCTGCTAAAAAAAGCCTACGAGCGCCTGGAAGACGTGCTCGCCAAGGAGTGGGCACAGCGTGCCGCCGATGTGCCTTATACCCAGCCGTATCAGGCGCTGATCATGGCGTCACTGGTGGAGAAGGAAACCGGCGTGCCCCAGGAACGCGGGCAGATTGCCGGCGTCTTTGTGCGGCGCATGCGCTTGGGGATGCTGCTGCAGACTGACCCCACGGTGATCTATGGTCTGGGCGAGCGCTATACCGGCAAACTCACCCGCGCCCATCTGAAAGAAGAAAATCCGTACAACACCTATTTGATTCCTGGCCTGCCGCCGACGCCGATTGCTATGGTGGGGCGCGAGGCGATTCATGCCGCGTTGAACCCGGCGCAGGGCAACAGCCTTTACTTTGTCGCCCGCGGTGACGGCAGCCACGTGTTCTCCGATGACCTGGAGTCGCACAACAACGCGGTGCGCGAATTCCAACTCAAGCGCCGTGCCGATTACCGCTCCAGTCCGGCCCCGGCAACACCGGACGAGCAGGCACCCATTCCCGCGGCATCACCCGACACGGCGCCCGACGCTGTACCCCAGGTGCCGCCCCAAGTGCCGGCTCCCGAACCGGATGCCAGCGAGCCGCCGAGCCCGCAATGACTTTGATTAAGGATCGCCTGTGACTGGCTTGTTTATAACGCTGGAAGGCCCGGAAGGCGCCGGCAAGAGCACTAACCGCGAATACCTGGCCGAACGCCTGCGGGCGGCTGGCATCGAGGTGGTGTTGACCCGCGAACCGGGCGGTACGCCGCTGGCCGAGCGAATTCGCGAGGTGCTGCTGGCGCCCATTGAAGAGGTCATGAACCCCGACACCGAGCTGTTGCTGGTGTTCGCGGCCAGGGCACAGCATCTGGCCGAGGTGATTCGCCCGGCGCTGGCCCGTGGCGCGGTGGTGCTCTGCGATCGCTTTACCGATTCGACCTATGCCTACCAGGGCGGCGGCCGGGGCTTGTCCGTGGAGCGCATCGGCGCGTTGGAAACCTTCGTCCAGGGTGACCTGCGGCCAGACCTGACCCTGGTGTTCGACCTGCCGGTGGAAATCGGCCTGGCCCGCGCCAGTGCCCGTGGTCGGCTGGATCGTTTCGAGCTGGAGGGCCAGGCTTTCTTCAACGCCGTACGCAGTGCCTTCCTGAATCGCGCCAAGGCCGATCCGGCGCGTTACCTGCTGATCGATGCCGCGCAACCGCTGGCCCAGGTCCAACAGTCCCTGGACGGCTTGCTGCCGCGTTTGCTGGAGCGCGTCCGTGGCTGAAGCCTATCCCTGGCAAGACGGCCTCTGGCAGCAACTGGCCGGTCGTGCCCAGCATGCCCACGCCTATCTGCTGCACGGCCCGGCCGGCATCGGCAAGCGGGCGCTGGCCGAGCGCCTGATGGCCAGCCTGCTGTGCCAGCGTCCTGGTGTCTCGAACGCCTGCGGCGAGTGCAAGTCCTGCCTGCTGCTTAAGGCGGGCAGCCATCCCGACAACTACGTGCTGGAACCGGAGGAGGCGGACAAGGCGATCAAGGTCGACCAGGTTCGGGATCTGGTCAGCTTCGTGGTCCAGACCTCACAGATGGGCGGGCGCAAGGTGGTGCTGATCGAACCCGTCGAGTCGATGAACATCAACGCCGCCAACGCCTTGCTTAAAAGTCTCGAAGAGCCTTCCGGCGACACCGTGCTGTTGCTGGTCAGCCACCAGCCGAGTCGTTTGCTGCCGACCATCAAGAGTCGCTGCGTGCAACAGGCCTGCCCGCTGCCGAGCGAGGCGATGAGCTTGCAGTGGCTGGCCCAGACCTTGCCCGACAGCAGCGACGAAGAGCGTGTCGAGTTGCTGACCCTGGCGGCCGGCTCGCCCCTGGCGGCTGTCAGCCTTCAGGCCCAGGGCGTGCGGGAGCAGCGGGCCTTGGTGGTGGATGGGGTCAAGAAACTGCTCAAGCAGCAGCAGTCCCCCACGCAACTGGCCGAGGGTTGGAACGCGATCCCGTTGCTCTTGCTGTTTGACTGGTTCTGCGACTGGTCGAGCCTGATCCTGCGCTACCAATTGACCGAGGACGAGGCTGGCCTGGGGTTGGCGGACATGCGCAAGGTGATCCAGTACCTGGCGCAAAAAAGCAGCCAGGATAAAATCTTGAACATTCAGGACTGGATTCTTGCCCAACGTCAGAAGGTGCTGGGCAAAGCGAACCTCAATCGGGTGCTGTTGCTCGAGGCGCTGTTGGTGCAGTGGGCGAGTTTGCCGGGTCGAAACTGACAGACACGGCCCAGTGTCCTGTTTCGCCAATACGTTCCTTTCGTGACGACAACAGACGCCGTCAAAAAGGAACAGTATTTGTGACACAGGACGCTAAACTCAGCTCAATCGCAGCGGAGATCAGCATGAACGAACCTGTCAGTCCCGGGCCACGCAACGGCATCCTGTCCCTGACTATCAAGGACAAGTCGGTGCTTTACGCCGCCTACATGCCTTTCATCAAGAACGGCGGCCTGTTCATTCCCACCAACAAGAATTATCGCTTGGGTGATGAAGTGTTCATGCTCTTGAGCCTGATGGATGAGTCGGAAAAGATCCCTGTCGCTGGCAAGGTGATCTGGATTACCCCCAAAGGCGCCCAGGGCAACAGGGCCGCCGGCGTTGGTGTGCAATTCAGCGACGGCGACAATTCAGCCCGCAATCAGATCGAAACCCACTTGGCCGGCTCCCTGAAGTCCGACCGTCCCACTCATACGATGTAGCCCGGCCTTTATGCTTGTAGATTCCCATTGTCACCTTGACCGTCTCGACCTCGCTGCCCATGGCGGCTCCCTGGATGCTGCGCTGGACGCGGCCCGTGAACGGGGTGTTGGTCATTTCCTGTGCATCGGCGTCAGCGCCGACAACGCCGCCGACGTCAAGGCGCTGGCCGAACGTTATGCCGATGTCGATTGCTCGGTCGGTGTTCACCCGCTGGATGTCCAGCCCGACACCGCGCCGGCGCTCGATTGGTTGTTGCGTGAGCTGGACCATCCACGGGTAGTCGCCATCGGCGAAACCGGCCTGGACTATCACTACGAACCGGAAGCCGCCGACGTGCAGCAGGCGTCGTTTCGGCTGCACCTGGAGGCCGCCCGGCAAACCGGCAAGCCGGTGATCATCCACACCCGCGGCGCCCGGGCCGACACCCTGGCCTTGCTGCGTGACGCCGCGCTGCCCCAGGCCGGGGTGCTGCATTGCTTCACCGAAGATTGGGACATGGCCAGGGCCGCCCTGGACATGGGCTATTACATTTCCTTGTCCGGGATTGTCACGTTCCGCAATGCCGATGCATTGCGCGACGTTGCCAGCAAAGTGCCGGCTGATCGGCTGTTGGTGGAGACCGACTCGCCTTACCTGGCGCCCATTCCCTATCGTGGCAAGCCGAACCTTCCGCAATACGTACGGGAAGTGGCAGAGTTTCTGGCGATGCTGCGCGGTGAGTCCTACGAGCGGTTTGCCGAGCAGACGACGGAAAATTTTAAGCAATTGTTTCCACTGGCTCACGTGCGTGTGGCGCAAGCCTGAATTCCATGCAAAAAAAACCCGGGTTCTGGGGGGTGAATCCGGGTTAAGACCATTAGGAGTAAAACAAAGGCACGCGGTCCGTTGGTACCTTCATCAGCGCGTCACTTGGGGGAGATGTCGCGCCGACAGTTCAAGTATTGATCAGTATGCCAACCCGTCCAGTCTGGCCGGGGTGGTTTTTAAACAAATTTGGAATACGCTCGCTTCGGATAAGTTCTCACTGTCGCCAAACCTCGCAGGCGCGGCGCATTGGCGTGAGAAACGGCGAGCCGGGCGTGTCGGTTTTGTGAAGAACAGTGGCCGAGAACGGATGATCCGTGCATTTTTGCGTAAGTTAGGCATAATACCCGGCTTCGAATTTTGACCCTTCAGACCTTTTTCTTATGCACAAAGAACCCCGTAAGGTCCGTGAGTTTCGCCGCCGCGAGCAGGAAATTCTCGACACCGCGCTCAAGTTGTTCCTCGACCAGGGTGAAGACAGTGTCACCGTCGAGATGATTGCGGATGCCGTGGGTATCGGCAAAGGCACGATTTATAAACATTTCAAATCCAAGGCGGAGATCTACCTGCGCCTGATGCTCGACTACGAGCGCGATTTGAACGAGCTGCTGCATTCGGCCGATGTGGACAAGGACAAGGAGGCCCTGTCCCGGGCCTACTTCGAGTTCCGCATGCGCGACCCGCAGCGCTACCGCTTGTTCGATCGCCTGGAAGAGAAAGTGGTCAAGGGCAACCAGGTGCCGGAGATGGTCGAGGAGTTGCACAAGATCCGCGCCTCGAACTTCGAACGCCTGACGCTGCTGATCAAGGGCCGGATCAGCGAAGGCAAGCTCGAAGACGTGCCGCCTTATTTCCATTACTGCGCTGCCTGGGCGCTGGTGCATGGCGCGGTGGCGCTGTATCACTCGCCGTTCTGGAGCAACGTGCTGGAAGACCAGGAAGGTTTCTTCCAGTTCCTGATGGACATTGGTGTGCGCATGGGCAACAAGCGCAAGCGCGATACCGACGTCCCGAGCAACTGAGGCCGCACAGGCCAAGACATTCAGCTGTCTTATTGCGCCATGTCCGCTTACATGGCGCAGTGTCCCAGTAATATACTCAGGCTTGGGTCTTGCGAAATCTTGATTTCTAGGTCAATTTTTGCGAGTCCGATTTTTCTCGTGCCGGAGTGACCCATGATCGTTGACCGTCAAGGCAGGCGTTTCCGTAATCTGCGGATAAGCCTGACTTCAGCCTGCAATTACGCCTGTACCTATTGCGTGCCTGACGGCAAGCGGTTGGTGGCTGCGCAGGATGAACTGTCGGCCGAGGCCATGGCGCGTGGCGTGGCCTATTTGATCGAGGCCGCTGGCATCGAGCGGCTGCGCATCACCGGCGGCGAACCGTTGGTCAGCCCCAAGCTCGAGCGTTTCATGATGGCGGTGGGGCAGATGGGCCTGGAGGACATCAGCCTGACCACCAATGGCCAGTTGCTGGCGAAAAAACTGCCCTTGCTGGTAGACGCCGGTATCCGTCGCATCAACGTTTCCCTCGACACCCTGGACCCCGCCGCGTTTCGCAGTATCGCCCGGGGCGGCGACCTGGCGACCGTGCTCGATGGCATGGACCAGGCCCGAGCCGCCGGGATGAAGATCAAGGTCAACATGGTGCCATTGCGCGGGCAGAACCTGGACCAGGTGATGCCTTTGCTCGAATACTGTCTGGAACGTGGTTATGAGTTGCGTTTCATCGAGTTGATGCGCATGGGGCACCTGGCCAGCGACTCCAATGCTTTCCTGCAACAGTTCGTCAGCCTCCAGCAACTGCTCAGCCTGATCGGCGATCAGTACGAATACCTGCAAGCCGATGCGCCGGTGGATGCTACCGCGGTGCGCTATGAGATACCGGGGCTGGGGCACTTTGGCGTGATCGCCAACGAAAGCGTGCCTTTCTGCCGTACCTGCTCACGGTTGCGGTTGTCTTCCACGGGTTGGCTGCATGGCTGCCTGTCGTCGAGTAACCGTCATTTCGTCGGCGACCTGCTGGACAAGCCCCGCCACCAGGCATTGCCGGCGCTTCAGCGCTTGTTGGTCAAGGCGTTGGGGGACAAGCAGGAAGTGGCATTCTCCGGCGGCGCGACCATCATGAAAATCATCGGCGGCTGAATAAGGCTTTTGTGGCGAGGGAGCTTGCTCCCGCTGGGCTGCGCAGCAGCCCCCTCTCAAGCTCACTCAATCAACCTGATCTACCGTGTCGCCGGGTTTT
>NZ_FMTR01000026.1:0-74940 GCF_900100135.1 Pseudomonas sp. NFACC05-1
ACTTGAGGAGTTGGACGGATGGGTGCGACGTAAGCTTCGGTGTGCCATCTGGCGCCAATGGAAGCAGCCCTCGACGAGGGCGCGCAACTTAATGCGCTTGGGGCTTGGCGAAGCTCGTGCCTGCAAGTCAACGTCGAATGGCCGCGGCCCATGGTGGAACTCGGGGGCGTCGCATATGAATCAGGCGCTGCCGAAGAAACTGTGGAACCAGCTCGGACTGGTCTCGATACTGGACACGATCAACGGCTTATCTGCATAACCTGAACCGCCGTATACGGAACCGTACGTACGGTGGTGTGAGAGGACGGCGGATGCAAATCCGCCTCCTACTCGATCCTGCGTTTTTTTGTTCCTGGCAGGCGTCCTCCATCGGGGCTGCTTCTGGTTGCGTTTCACTGAACCCTGGCGAGCGGCCTGGGGTCAATGAGCTATATGGCAATTTGGCCATCGTCGATCAGGGAGTTATCCATGGATTTCATTCGTATCATTATCGCCATCCTGCTGCCGCCATTGGGGGTGTTTCTGCAGGTGGGTTTTGGCGGGGCTTTCTGGCTGAATATCCTGCTGACGCTGCTGGGTTATATCCCTGGCATCGTGCATGCGGTGTACATCATCGCCAAGCGCTGAGGCCATGAGGGATTTATCTGTGGCGAGGGAGCTTGCTCCCGCTGGAGCGCGCAGCGGTCCCAATGTTTTTGCGATTGCTGCGCAATCGAGCGGGAGCAAGCTCCCTCGCCACAATGAGCGCCGTTGTCATAGACCGCAATCGATCACCCTGCGATAAAACAACCACTCATGCTCCAGCGCATGAGCCTGGTTCGCCGCCTTGCGAAAACCGTGGCGTTCATCGTGATAGTAGTGCGCCTCGACCGCCACGCCGTTGGCCTGTAAAGCGTTGACCATGACGCGGGTTTGCTGCGGCACGACCACGGCGTCCAGTTCACCCTGGAAAAAGATCACCGGCACGCGAATGTTCCCGGCGTGCAGCAGCGGGGTACGGGCGCGGTAACGCTCGACGTCTTGTTGCGGATCGCCGATCAGCCAGTCCAGGTAATCACCTTCGAACTTGTGCGTAGCACGGGCCAGGGCGACAGGATCGCTCACGCCATAGAGGCTGGCGCCGGCGCGGAATACATCATGGAATGCCAGGGCGCAGAGGGTCGTGTAGCCACCGGCACTGCCGCCTCGAATGAACGCGCGTCGGCCATCGATCAGGCCTTGTTCGTCCAGATACGCGACCACCGCGCAGGCGTCCTCGACATCCACCACGCCCCAATTCAAATGCAACGCCTGCCGATAGGCCCGGCCATAGCCGCTGCTGCCGCGGTAGTTGAGATCGGCGACGGCAAAGCCACGCTGGGTCCAATACTGGATACGCGGGTCGAACAGGGGATAACAGGCCGAGGTGGGTCCGCCATGAATGAACACCACCAATGGTGGCTTTGCGGGTGCGTTCATGGCCGGGTAGAAGAACCCGTGGGCCTCGCCTGACGCGGATGGATAGCGCAGGGTTCGAGGACGGCTGATCTGTTCGATAGGCAAGGGCGTGACGCCGCCGGCCAGCACGGCCACTTCGTGGCTGTGCCGCTCAATGGCAATGACCGCCGATGGCCGGGTCGGCGAGGCTGCAACGGCGTAGATGAACCGTTCATCCAGCACCAGGCTGCGAAAGCGGGTGTAGGGGCCGGTGAAGTCTTCTTCGACATCGTCACCGTGGCATAGACCCAGGCGCCCGAAACCCGCTTCGGTCCAGCTGGCCAGGTACGTGTGTTCGCCCAGCGGCAGCCAGGTGCAACCACCCAGTTGCCACGGCGCTGGGGCGTGATCGGCTTGGGCGGCAGGCAGCGGTTCCAGGCCCTGGGCCGACTCCACCCAAGGCTGCCAATAACCCCCGCGATCAGTCAGGCAATAAAGACGACTGGCCGCATCGAAGCGCGGTTGCTGGATGGACTCTTCTTCACCGTTGCCCGCGACACAGCGCGGCGCACCCCAACCCGCGGTGTTGCGCTCGGCCAGCATCAAGCGCGTTGCGGTCCAGGGTTGATGCGGGCGGCTCCATTCAATCCAGGCGAGCCGCTGGCCGTCCGGGCTCACGGTGGGTGACGCGTAGAAATCCGCACCTTCGGCCAGCAGGTGTCGCTGATGATCCACCAGCCCGATCGACACCAGGCGATGCTGGTTGGCCCGTTCTTCCACCGCCAGTACCTGGCCGTCGGCGAAGCTCAGATCCCCATAACGGCAGTCACCCGAGGTCAGCGCTATGGGGCGTTCGTCGTTCAGGGATTGGTGGTACAGCTGCTGGTCGGCCTCATTGACGAACAGCACACCGTAATGGCTCAGGCAGAATGATCCACCGCCGTATTCATAGACCCGGCTGCGCGCGCTGAACCCGTCCGGTGTCAGGCAGCGGGGCATGGCGTCTTGCCAATGCCAGATCCGGCAGGCACCGTCTGCGGGGCGGTATTCATTCCAGAACAGGCCCAAAGGCCCGAGCTGCAGTTCGGCGAAGTCGGTGCCGGCGGCAACGGCCTGGGCGGCGCTGAAAGGCTCAGCCTTTGGCGATGAGGCGCGAGTTTCGTTCATTGCGAAAGGCCAATTGTTCGATGGTTTGCGTGGCGTGCTCGGCGTCTTCACGCGCCTGCAGGATCACCCCGTGATGTTCGGATTTGCTGCACACCGGGTCGGCGTTGCTGGCGTCGCCGGTGAGCATGAACGCCTGGCAGCGGCAGCCGCCGAAGTCCTTTTCTTTTTCATCGCAGGAGCGGCACGGTTCGGGCATCCAGTCATAACCGCGGAAGCGGTTGAAGCCGAATGAGTCGTACCAGATGTGCTGCATGCTGTGGTCGCGCACGTTGGGAAATTGCACCGGCAACTGGCGGGCACCGTGACAGGGCAATGCCGTGCCGTCCGGCGTGACGGTGAGGAAAATGCTGCCCCAGCCGTTCATGCAGCCCTTGGGGCGTTCTTCGTAGTAGTCCGGCGTGACGAAGATCAGCTTGCACGGATTGCCTTGCGCTTCCAGCTTGGCGCGGTATTCGTTGGTGACACGCTCGGCACGCACCAGTTGTTCCCGAGTGGGCAGCAGGCCGACGCGGTTGAGCTGCGCCCAGCCATAGAACTGGCACGTGGCAAGCTCGACGAAGTCGGCCTCCAGAGCGATGCACAGTTCGATGATGCGATCGATCTTGTCGATGTTGTGCCGATGGGTCACGAAGTTCAGCACCATCGGGTAGCCGTGGGCTTTCACCGCCCGGGCCATTTCCAGTTTTTGCGCGAAGGCTTTCTTCGAGCCGGCCAGGAGGTTGTTCACCTGCTCGTCGCTGGCCTGGAAACTGATCTGGATATGGTCGAGGCCGGCCTTCTTGAAGTCGCTGATTTTCTGCTCGGTCAGGCCGATGCCGGAAGTGATCAGGTTGGTATAGAAACCCAGCCGGCGCGCCTCGCCGATCAACTCGGCCAGGTCTTGGCGCACCAACGGCTCGCCGCCGGAAAAGCCCAGCTGCGCGGCGCCCATCTCGCGGGCTTCGCGAAAGACCTTGAACCATTGCTCGGTGCTCAACTCCTGGCCCTGTTCGGCGAAGTCCAGCGGGTTGGAGCAATATGGGCATTGCAGCGGGCAACGGTAGGTCAGCTCGGCCAGCAGCCACAGCGGCAGGCCGACTTCAGGCTTGGGCGGCAGCCCGTTGGTCTCAGACAAGTTCGATCCAGTGCTGTGCACGGGCGACCTCCATGAATTGCTCGATGTCGTCACCGAGTTCCGGCACGTCGGGAAACTGCTTCGCCAACTCGCCGACGATGGCCGCGACATCCCGTTCACCGTCGATCAGCCCGCCGATCAGCGCAGCGCTGTCGTTCAGCTTGATCATGCCTTCAGGATAGAGCAGCACATGGCCTTTCTGTGCCGGTTCGTACTGGAAGCGATAGCCAGGGCGCCAGCGTGGGGTTTGGCTGCGGTTAAAACTCATAAGGTAATTCCTTTGTGCCAAACCCGTTGGTCGGTCACGCTGTGGTAGGGCGGGCGGTTCAATTCGTAGGCCATGCTCATGGCGTCGAGCATGCTCCAGAGGATGTCCAGTTTGAACTGGAGAATCTCCAGCATTCGCTCTTGCCCTGCGCGGGTGGTGTAGTGCTGCAAGGTGATCGCCAGGCCATGCTCCACGTCACGCCGGGCCTGGCCCAGGCGGGTGCGGAAGTATTGATAGCCGGCTGGGTCGATCCACGGGTAATGCTGCGGCCAGCTGTCCAGGCGCGACTGGTGGATCTGCGGGGCGAACAGTTCGGTCAGCGAGCTGCTGGCGGCTTCCTGCCAGCAGGCCCGCCGGGCGAAGTTGACGTAGGCGTCCACGGCGAAACGCACACCTGGCAGCACCAATTCCTGGGAGCGCAGTTGATCGGGGTCCAGGCCCACCGCCTGGCCCAGCCGCAACCAGGCTTCGATACCGCCGTCTTCGCCGGGGGCTCCGTCATGGTCGAGCAGGCGCTGAATCCACTCACGGCGGATCTCCCGGTCCGGGCAGTTGGCCAGGATCGCGGCATCCTTGAGCGGGATATTCACCTGGTAGTAAAAACGGTTCGCGACCCAGCCCTGGATCTGCTCGCGAGTCGCGCGGCCCTCATACATCGCCACGTGATAGGGGTGATGGATGTGGTAATACGCGCCCTTGGCACGCAGGGCGGCTTCGAACTCGGCGGGGGACAGGGGGGTGTCAGTCATTTCCGTTGCTCCTACAGTTCAATACTCATGCCGTCGTAAGACACTTCGACATTGCGCCGCACCAGCTCGGCCCGTTCGGCGGAGTCTTCATCGAGGATCGGGTTGGTGTTGTTGATATGAATAAGGATCTTGCGCTGATTGGGCAGGCGCTCCAGCACTTCCAGCATTCCGCCGGGCCCATTCTGTGCCAGGTGGCCCATTTCCCGGCCGGTGCGGGTGCCAACGCCACGGCGCTGCATTTCATCGTCGTCCCACATCGTACCGTCCACCAGCAGGCAATCGCTGCCGGCCATGATCTCCAGCAATGGCCCATCGACCTTGCCCAAGCCGGGGGCATAGAACAGTTTGCCGCCGGTGCGCAGGTCTTCGACGATCAGCCCGATGTTGTCGCCCGGGTGCGGGTCGAAGCGGTGCGGTGAATAGGGCGGTGCGGCGCTACGCAGGGGCAGCGGGGTGAAGCGCAGGTTCGGGCAGGCCGGGATGGTGAACGATTGGTCGAGTTCGATACGGTTCCAGCTCAGCCCACCGTTCCAGTGGGTCAGCATGTTGAACAGCGGAAATCCCGTGCTCAGGTCTTCATGGACCATGTCGGTGCACCAGACCTGGTGCGGGCACCCTTCGCGCAGGCTGAGCAGGCCGGTGGTGTGGTCGATCTGGCTGTCCATCAGGATGATCGCGCCAATGCCGGTGTCGCGCAGGGCCCGGCCCGGCTGCATCGGGGCGAACGCCTGGAGCTGGGCGCGAATGTCCGGGGAGGCGTTGCACAGCACCCAGTTCACACCGTCATCGGACAGGGCGATGGACGATTGGGTGCGCGCCTGGGCCCGCAGGCTGCCGTCGCGAAAACCTGCGCAATTGGCGCAGTTGCAGTTCCACTGGGGGAAACCGCCACCGGCGGCAGAACCTAGAATCTGGACGAACATGGCTGCTCCATCTGCAAACCGAAATAAAAACGCCTCGGCTGGCCGAGGCGTAGTGCTGCGTGCTTAACCGCCTGCAGCATTCAACGGCTGGCGAAGTACATGGTGACTTCGAAACCGATACGCAGGTCGATATATGCGGGTTTGGACCAGGACATGGGAATACTCCTTTGGTTGGGATGCTTTCGTTAGTTGGAACGGTTGAGACCTATACATATAGTCCACCTCCGTGCGGAGATGTTCAGATGCTTAGGCGGCTATGTTACTAAATCTGACAGATCGTTCGCCGCGATTCTCGAAGAAAGCTCATTACGGCCGCTGCAATGATCACTGCGGCGCTAGCCAGCGCTCTCCCGGACAGGCTCCGTTGCTCAGGCAATACCATCCCCCTTCAGCCTCGATCAGACGTTGGGCGGCTCTTTGTAGCTGCGTGCGATCCAGGTACACGATGGCAGCGGAGAGTTGTTCAAGATAATCCGACGGGTGGCAGGCCAGCTTGCCCTGCCAGAGCAGCTCGGCGGCCTGGGCGCAGGGCAGGGCGGTGCTCTGGAGTTGGGCGGCAAGCGCCTGCTGCTGGCCGGTCAGGGAAACATCATCGAGTTGCTGGAGCAACGTCGGTAACCCGGCCAGGAACTGTTCGATGTGGGCGCTCAGTTGCGTCGCCGAAAGGCTGGGCGATTGGACGCCGAACAATATCCCGGTTTGCCCGTCGATCTGCTTAAACCCACTGAACACCGCATAGCCCAACTGCAACTCGACGCGCAGGCGCTGATAGAACGGCGTCTGACACAGCTGTGCCAGCAATCGCCAGGCGGCTTCGTCGGCCAGCGTCAGGGTGGCTGTCGGGCAAAACAGCAACACGGCCGGTTCTTCGCCGTGAGTCTGGAGTGTATGCCAGAGGCGTTGCCCGTGAGGTGCCGGCGCCAGGCTGGCTTCATCGCCGGCAATGCCCGGCACTCGGGCCAACGCAGGGCCCAACGACCCTTGGGTGGCCGCCGACAGGCCGATGCACAGCCCGTCCCATCGGGCCGTTGTCCACACGCTTTGGTCGCTGTCGGGCATTGGCAACGCTGACGCTTGGCGGTTGGGGTGGCAGTGATCTGGCAGCGCCTTCAACAGATGCCGAATCGGCATCGGCGGGGGTTCCTGACTGGCCAGGGCCATTGGCAGCGGTTGCGCAAGCTTCGTCAGAACGTGTTCGAGCACCAACGGTATCGGCGCCTGTAAGCCAACCAGTTTCAGTAGCCATTGATAACCGGAGGACTGGAAGCTGACATCCACGCCGGCCTGGCGAGCATCCTCTCGCACATCCTGCAGGTGCCGGTCGAGCCTGGATTGAAAGTCCTGCGGTGTCTGGGTCGTCAGTTGCCAGCGCAGGTACACCGCGCCTTCACGACCGTTGTCTGGCAGCGCCTGGCTGAACTGCATGGGTGAGCGTTCCCGACGCCCCCGGGAGCGGTCCTGGGCGAAGGTTCGCAAGCCGCGGTGGGCGCTGGTCTGGCCGCGTATCAGCCCGGCGCGGGGCGCTTCGCTTGGCGTTTGCAGGAACGGATTGGGTGCGGGCAACTGCCAGGGTTCCACGACGTTATCGGCGGGGTGCAGTTGCTTGAGGATTTCCCTGAGCCTCACGAGGTCGTTTGCCAACAGCGGCCCGTCACGTCCTTCACCGTCCCAGCGGGCCACCTGCAAGGCCGATCCTGTCTCCTGCCGGCGCTGCAACAGTGCGGTGAACTCCTGGCGCAACGGCGCCCAGTCGTCCTGGGCGGCAAAGAACCCCAGCCAGTCGTGCAGCAACGGCTGGATTTGCGCCGCTGCCGGAGCGTTGGCGTGCTTGAATTCGAGGTGCAGCAGCGCCTGCCCGGCAAACTCATACAGCGCGGTGGCCTTGAGGCTGTCAGCCAGGCCGCGCTGACGCAACGTGGCGAGCAAGCCGCCCGGTTTGCTGGAGTTCAGCCACATACAGAGAAAGTCCAGGGCTTGAGGCGAGGCGGCCGGTAAATCTTCGAAGGCGAACAGCAGATCAAGGCAACCCTCGCGGGCCTGTTGATAATGCGTCGGGGACGATGCCATCAAACTTGGTGGTGCCGGCCTGGCAAGCGCTTCGCCGGCAGGTAGGTGGCTGTCGAACTGTTCAGCCAGCGCTTTCAAGGCGTCGATGCTTTGCGGGCCGGCCAGGCTCAGGGTCATCTGGCCGCTCTGGTAAAAGCGGCGATAGAAGTCGTGCAAGGCGCTTTGGAATTCGCTTTGCGCCACCGCGAGGCTGTCGCGATTGCCGGCATGAAAACCCCGCAGCGGATGGCTCGCCGACAGGCCGTCATGCAGGGCAAGCTGCCGCTGGGCTGCTGCATCCTGGGACCAGGCGATGAACTCGGCGTGCAGCACTTCTCGTTCGCGCAACTGATCGGCCTCATCCAGGCGTGGGTGAGTGAGCATGTCCCCCAGCCGTTCCAGTCCCTCGGCGAAGGTTGCGGGTGGCAATTCGAAGAAAAAATCCGTGGTGCGTTCGCTGGTGCGTGCATTGACCTGGCCGCCATGGCGCTGCACATAGGCCATCAGGTTCTCCCCAGCGGGAAAACGCTCGGTGCCGAGGAAGAACAGATGCTCGAGCAAGTGCGCCAATCCCGGCCAGGCCAGGGGCGCGTCATGGCTGCCAGCCGCGACTCGCAGTACTGCAGCGCTGCGCTTGAGGCCTGGGACGTGACGCAATGTCACCCGCAAGCCGTTGGCCAGGGTTTCAGTGTGGGGGCGGAGGGAGTCGGGGGCCGGCATGAGCGCTTCCAGAACAAAGATGCGCTCATGCTAGCGGATTAGGCCGCGTTCTCAATCCTCAATCAGTGTTTGTGCAGGTCGTCGTAAAGCTCAGGGCGGCGATCATGCAGGTAGTTGTAGGCCGCGCGGGAGTCGTCCATCAGTTGTCGATCCAGTTCTGCGACGATCAAGGCCTCATCCAGCCCTGCAAGCGCCGGGCGGCTGCCATTCGGCGCGGCGATACTGCTTTGGCCACAATACTGCAATTCACCTTCGTGGCCGCAGTAGTTGGCGTACGCCACGAAACACTGGTTCTCGATGGCCCGGGCCCGCACGGTGACGTCGGCGATGAACTCGTAAGGTTGCATGTTGGCGGTCGGCACCAGGATCAGCTCGGCGCCGGCCAAGGCCAGGCGTCGGGCATTTTCCGGAAATTCCAGGTCGTAGCAGATCAGGAGGCCAAGCTTCCAGCCATTGAGCTCCACGATGGGCAATGCGGCGTCGCCGGCGCTGAACATGGCGTGATCGAGGTCGCCGAACAGGTGGCTCTTGCGGTAGTTGGCCAGGCGCTCACCCTGGGCGTCGATCAGCTGCACGGCGTTGTAGATCTGCCCGTCTTCGCCGCGCTCAGGGTAGCCGTAGACAATCGCCAGGCCGGCGGCCTTGGCAATGCGGGCGATCTGTTGCGCCCACTCGCCGTTGTAGACCTCGGCCAATACATTCACCGCGTCGACGCCGATGTTGTAGCCGGTCATGAACATCTCCGGCAGCACCAGCACATCGGCGCCCCTGGCTTCCAGCGCCACCTGGTGCAGGCGGTGCAGGTTGCCGGCCGGATCCAGTGGCAGCGGTGGGCATTGGTAGAGGGCTACGCGCATCGAAAACTCCTTTTATTCGGGCAGGGCGATCGGACCGATCTCGTGGAACACATCACCAGGACCCGGGTTCTCGGCGTGAGTTTCACCGCCGAAGTGCTTCATGATCCCCCACACGGCATTGAGTGAGGTCTGTACCGCGCCTTCGACCCAGGCCGGTGTCCATGAGACGTCATCACCGGCGATAAAGATCCCGCGTTGTTCGGCCGGCATGTCGTCCTGCATGAAATGCGCATACATGCGCTGGTTGTAGCGATAGTGGCCAGGCAGCGCGCCCTTGAACGCGCCGAGGAAATGCGGGTCGGCTTCCCAGGACACGGTAATCGGATCGCCGATGATCCGCGCGGCGATGTCCACCTTGGGATAGATTTTCTTCAGGGCATCGAGGGCCAGCTTCACGCGTTTTTCCACCGGGTGCGGGAGCATTTTCAGCGCGTCGCTCATCCAGGAATACGATAGGCAAATCACCCCTGGCTTGTCGTCCCCGTTGTCGAACAGGTAGGTGCCACGGGTAAGACGGTCGGTCAGGGTCATGCTCATCAGGTCGCGGCCGGTCTCGGGGTCCTTGTCCTTCCAGAATGGCCGGTCGACCATCACGAAGGTCTTCGACGATTGCATGTAGCGGGTGCGGTCCAGGGCCATCCACATTTTTTGCGAGAACAGCGCTTCTTCACATTCGATCTGGGTGGTCAGCAGCCAACTCTGGCAGGTGACCAGCACAGCGGCGTACTCGCGGGTGTTGTCCCAGACGTCGGTCACGCTGAATCGGCCATCTGCCGCGCGGGCGATGCGCTTCACGCCGCTGCGTGGGGCACCCAGGTGCAGCGAATTCAGGCTGGTCCCTTGCGGCCAGTGCGCGCAGCGTTCCGGCACGTGGTTCCAGATGCCGTGGGGCACCTGCTCGACGCCGCCGACCACCAGGTGCTGGTGGTCGTCGCAGTTGGTCATCACGACCCGGAAGATTTCCAGCATCGAATTGGGGAAGTCCGAATCCCAGCCGCCGGTGCCGAAACCGACCTGGCCGAACACTTCGCGGTGCTGGAAAGAGAGCTTGGCGAAGGCCTTGGAGGTGGCGACGAAGTCGTAGAAGGTGCGGTCGTCCCACAGTGGCACCAAGGTGTTCCACAGCGCCTTGAGGCGTGGCACGTCGCGGTCGCGGATCGCCTGCTGGATGTCGCCGAAGCGCGAGCCATCCTCCAGCGCATCGGCCCAGGCGTCGGCGACTTCCTGGAACAGTGCGGGAAGGTCCGCCAGTTTCTGTGCGTAGTAGGTCTGGCCTTCCAGGTCGATGACCGTGCTGCCGGACGCGGGGGTCAGCGGGTTGGGGAATGGTTTGGTCTCCAGCCCCAGCTTGTCGACGTAATGGTAGAACGCGGTGGAGGACACCGGAAAACGCATGCCGCCCAGCTCGGCGATCACCCCTTCGGCGCCATTGAACGCTTGTGAGCGCAGGCGCCCACCCATCTTCGACGCCTCGTAGACCACGGGTTTGAGACCCAGCTTCATCAGCTCGTACGCCGCCACCAGGCCGGCGATCCCGGCCCCGACAATCGCCACTTCGGTACCGTGGTTGTGGGCGGGTATGCTGCCCAGGCCAGCCGGATGCTCGATCCAGTCGTCAAAGGCGAAAGGAAAGTCCGGCCCGAAAATGGTGATGGGCTTCTTACCGTCTGCTGGGTGGCGATTGTTCTTGTTCATGGCTGACCTTGATGGGCGACTCGACGCGGTGTTCGCGTCTGAGTATAGGAAAGATGCCAGCCATTCTAGGGAGGGTGGAACACGTTAATAAGACACAATATGTCGTCGTTTTGAGCGTATGGCAGTCATTTTGATCTGTTCATAAATCATAATGACGAAACCTGTCCCCTGTGGGAGCGAGCTAGCTCGCGATAGCGGTGCGTCAGTCCATGAAGGTGCTGAGTGAATTAACACCATCGCGAGCTCGCTCCCACAGAAACGCGCCCTAACAATTGTCTGCGCGATCAACAGCAACAGATACCCGCCGAAACTCCTATGGTTATTCCCTTGAGGTTATATATCCTGGGTGGCATATTTGTATGAAATGGGACGTTGAATACACTGACGAATTTGAGTTGTGGTGGGACCGTCTCAGTGAGTCAGAGCAGGACTCGGTACAGGTTTCGGTGATGCTGCTCGGCGATACCGGGCCGTATCTGGGCTTTCCTCACACCAGTGATATCAAAGGTTCGCGTCATGTCAACCTTCGTGAGTTACGGGTGCAACATGCAGGTAGGCCTTATCGTGTGCTCTATGCGTTTGATCCACGACGCTGCGCCATCCTGCTGATCGGGGAGACAAGACCGGCCAGGACCGTTGGTATCAGCAATATGTGCCTTTGGCCGAACGCCTCTATGACGAGCATTTGGAAGTATTGGAGAGAGAGGGCTTTGACCATGGCTAAGAAATTTTCCGATTTGATGGCGCGTCGTTCGCCTGACTCCCAGGCGCGTGCACAGGCTCTGTATCAGCAGTTGCGTGCAGAAATGCCGTTGCACGAGTTGCGTCAGGCACAGGAGTTGAGCCAGGAGGCCTTGGCCAAGACACTGCATATCAACCAGGCGGCAGTCTCGAAAATGGAGCGCCGTACAGACATGTACATCAGCACATTGCGCAACTACATCCGGGCCATGGGGGGGAATTGGAGATTATCGCGACCTTCCCGGAGGGGCAGGTCAGGATCGAAAATTTCTCCCATCCAACACCGTAACTTACGTTGTTCCCAGTGGGAGCGAGCCTGCTCGCGATAGCGTCGGTTCAGTCAGCACTTTCATGGACTGACAGACCGCCATCGCAAGCAAGCTCGCTTCCACAGGTCAAGTACGCAGGGCTTAGACTGGCTGGCCTCGATCGATCTTGCTGCTGAGGATGATCGAGGTGGTGGTCTTTTCCACGCCGTCCACGCTGCCGATCTGGTCCAGCAACTGGTCCAGCTGTTCCGGCGAGTCCGTGCGCAACCAGGCGACATAGTCGAACTCACCGCTGACCGCGCACAGTTGCTGTACCTGGGCCATGGCGCTCAAGCGTCGCAGCACGTCCTTGCCGGAACGCGGCTGGACCTTGATGCCGACGTAAGCCTGCAAGCCGCCGTCAATCACCCGTTGGCCCAGGCGCACGCCATATCCGGTAATCACCTTGGTCTTTTCCAGGCGCGCCAAGCGCGAAGTTACGGTTGTCCGGGCGATACCCAGCTGCCGGGCCAGCATGGCGACGCTTTCCCGGGCATTGATTTGCAGGGCCGCGATCAGTTGGCGGTCGATTTCGTCGAGGACGGGAGGGCGGGTGTCAGGCAAGGTGGGCTCCGGCGGGGGCATCGGTGGCGAGCATGTTACAGGCTCTCGCGTTCGAAATAGCCAATGGCGGGTAAGGTCAGCGCTCGCCAGGCAGGGGCCAGGTGTACTTGCGAAGACCTGAGCCAGAAACCGTCCTGGCACACCAGCTGTTCAGCGGGCGCTTGCAGCAAAAGGGTCAGAGGCAATGACTGTACCGAACCTGGGTCGTCATTGTCCTCTGCTTCCCAATCGCGCTCGAAACACCGTACATGCAGCTGTTCGTCGTCGAAACTTTCAAACAGCGGCCGATTGCCCAGCCACTGCGGATGCACCCGCAACGTGTGTTCCTGGACATCCAGGAGCAGCAATTGCCAGCCTCGATAACTGCCACACTGTTCTGTCACATCGGTTGCCATGCAGGTCAGGGCCAGGTAACGGCTATCCGTCGACCAGATCATCGACGGTGCCAGATCAACCAACGCGCAGCCTGAGGCTGTCAGCAAATGGCCTCCGAGCCGGGGCGCCTGTGCACGCACCCAACTGTCGGCATATTCCGTTTCGCTGCCGAACAGCCAGGCGGCATCCTGATGGTCGGGGGCAGGCTGGATGAAGTCACCGTCGGCGTTGGCCACTTGCGGACAATCCACCAGGCGCCAAGGGGCAACGCTGTGCAGGTGTGTATCGCTCACCTGCAGCTCCACGGTGTTGTAGAACAGCCGGGATTGTTCGTCGGATTGAAAGAACGAAGGGACGCTATCGCTCTGCGGCGCGGGGATGTTGAAGCGTTGCAGTGCGCTGCTCTCCAGGTCTTGATCAAGACGTCCGGCAACCACTGCCAGGCTCAGCCGGCCGGCGCGGAAATCGAGCAGGCGGGCGACCCACATCGCGGGCCCCTGCAGCAGCTGTCGTTCCTTCAGATCGGCGACCACCCCGTGGGTTGCGACCGTCGTGGCACCGTCGAAGGGCAGCAGGGCCAGGTAACGCCCGCAATCGGAGACCCGATGATCCAACAACCAGCGGCCAGGTAATTGCCAGTCGCCGATCTGACAGCGATAACCGCCCAGCCCATCGGGATTATCGCCAAGCCAGGTCAACCGCGCGCGCACCCCGTCCTGCATCGGCTGCGTCTCGATGTACGAGTCACCGCGCTGGCCTTGGCTGTCCAACGGCATGGCGATGGTCATGCGGGTCAGCGCAAATTCGCCAACCTGCACGCGACCTTGGGCGTCATGATCGACCTGGGTCTCGGTATCGCCGTGGATGCTGTCCAAGCGGTAGCCATAACGCCCGGAGCCCGGTCGCGGATAGTCAAGGTACGAGCCTATCTGCACATGGCTTGCGTCGAGACCCAGCAGCTCGTGCCAATAGAAGGACGGTTCTGTTTCGCTCTTCACCCACGGCGAGGGCAGGGCGCGCCAGCCCAGGTCCAGCTGCCACAGCCAATACTGGTCGCCGTCTGCATGAGGGGCTTGTTCCTGGGCCAGACACACCAGGGCGCGTTGATCGCTGCTCCATACCAACGGCGCATCGGCCGCCATCAACAGGCCGGACGATTGCCCGTTGACGCTGATGGCGTAGCGCGGTGAAACCAGCGGTTCCAGCGGTTGGGCCAGGTCGCGAAACGTCGCCGGCAAGGCAATGTCGCCCCGCAGGCAGTGCTGGCCGTCCGCAGAACGCCGCTCGAAGGCATGTTGAACCTGCTCGGGATGCCAATCGGAGTCCAGCCACAGGTCGGCGAAGGCGACCAGGTGGGTAACGCTGGCCGTCTGGAGCAACTCATCCAGTCGGATTTCGCGAACGCTGTCGTCCACCAGCGGGCTATGGCGCCCGCTCAACACGCCGAGATCAAAAGCGTCCAACTCCCAGAGTTCGCTGTCGGCACAGCGGTACACCTGGCGCTGTTGACGATCGAGGACGACCAGCCCCCAGTTCTGCCGGGACGGTACTGTCGCCGCAAAATAGCGCCCGTCGCGGGAGAACATGGACGAAGAGCCAAGGCCTTGCAGGAGCACGCCATCGGGAAACAGATAGTCGCAATAAGTGGGGCCACCCATGGCGATTTCACTGTGGTTGAACACCCGGATCGGCTCGCCTTCAGGCGTCAATTGCGGCTCGCTTCCACCCCAGGCACTGGCGCCTTTGCCGGAAACGGACGCCAAACCCAGGCGCCGCTCCCAGGCACTGACACACACCAGGCCGCCGCCGATGCTGGCGATGGCCGCCAGGATGCCCCACCACTCAGGCAAGGCCCGACCCACACTGAAACCCAGGCCGAACACGGCGCCGACGATCAACCTGCCACAGACTCGCCCGGCCGACAGAAAACCGAATCGTGCGGCAAACCCCATCAGCAGGCCGAAGAACAACACCGCCAGCAAAGCCAATGGGGGAGGCAGTATCGTGACGAAAAAAGCCGGCACCAGCAGGATGCCGAGTTGCCAGAACAGTTCAAGAAACAGTCGGGAGAGGCTGGGGCTGGCGATGATGGGGATCTCGCTTGAGGAAGGTTGAACGGGCCTCGCCCGTCGTTAATTCCCCAGAGTATTACTTCCAGGTGAGTCGAGGAACAAGGAAAGGGGGCGGCCAGTTGCCAAAGTTGCTATCGCGGTCAAACAACGGAGAGCTTTTGAAGTCGATTCGGGGGACGGATGTTCCGGTGAAAGGTGAGCACGTTAACTTCGAGGGCATATCTGCTTTGATTTTTTGGGAAGTTAGGTATACGTTACATTTAATCTTATTTGTCTTGTATACATAACATGGATTATTCCCTCATCCTCATGCGTCTGGGCGAGCAGGTTCGCAAGCGCCGCCGCAATCGCGGCCTGACCCAGGCCAATCTCGCTACCTTGGCAGGTGTCACTCGGCAGAAGGTCATTGCCATCGAAAAGGGTGACCCGTCGGTGGGGATGCTTGCCTATGCACGAGTCCTGGGGGCCCTGGATTGTGAGTTCGCCGTGGTACCGGCTGCGATGCCTACGCTTGAGGAAATCCAGGGAGTGTTCGACTGATGACGACCAGTTGCAAGCACTGGAACAAGTGCTGGCCCGCTCGACTGAACTTTGTGAACAGGCACCGAATGTGGTCGCAGCCATCAGGCAGTGTGCTGAGCCATTTATGAAGACCTTCGCCTAGGGCGCAAGAGTCAACAGGCTCAAGAACGCAAAAGCCGCGCAATGCGCGGCTTTTTGTATGGTGGGCCCACACGGACTTGAACCGTGGACCAAAGGATTATGAGTCCTCTGCTCTAACCAACTGAGCTATAGGCCCTCAGTAGGTCGCGGATTATAGCGACGGTTTCTCGGCTGTGCTATCCGAAAAATCCGATACGCGCACACGAAGAAACGTTGCGGCGAACTCCTCGGCGCACAGGGGCAGGCTGACGATGTAGCCCTGGATCTGTTCGCAACCTTCCTCGGTCAGGAATTGCTGTTGGGCCAGGGTTTCGACGCCCTCGGCGATGATGGTGAATTGCATGCTGCGGCCCAGGGCGATGATTGCCCGTACGATGGCTGCGTCGTGGGGGTCGTCGGGCAGGCCGCGGACGAAGGATTGGTCGATCTTGAGGATGTCCAGTGGCAGGCGCTTGAGGTAGCTCAGGGAGGAATAGCCCGTGCCGAAGTCGTCGATGGCCAATTGCACGCCGAGTTTTTTCAGCTGGTGCAGCACTGTCAGGGCCTCTTCGGCCTGGCTCATGATGAAGTTTTCGGTAATTTCCAGTTGCAATAAGCCGGGTTCGAGCTGGTGCTCTCGCAGCAGTTGTTCGATGCGCCCCAGTAGATTGGGTTGACGCAACTGGGCTCCGGCTAGGTTGACCGAAAGAGGGCCGAGGCTGTCGTAGGCGTCATTCCATTCACACAGCTGCCGGCAGGCGCGCTCCAGTACCCAGTCGCCGATTTGCAGGATCATGCCGTTTTCTTCCGCCAGGGGGATGAAGTGTTCCGGCGGCACGTCGCCAAACGTGGGGTGCGTCCAGCGGATCAATGCTTCGGCACCTACCAGTTGGTTGTCGACGAGGCTGATTTTGGGTTGGAAAGACAATGACAACTCGTTGCGTTCAATCGCCCGCCGTAGCTCATGCTCCAAGGCCACTCGCTCGCTGGCCTGGGCGGTGAGGTCGCGGGTATAGCTTTCCACCCGGTTGCGTCCCTTGGCCTTGGAACGGTACATCGCCGCGTCGGCATTCTTCACCAGCGTGGCGACATCGCAGCCGTCCTGCGGGTAGAGGCTGGTACCGATGCTGGCACTGATGAAGAACTCGTGCTCGCCGGCCTGGAACGGAGCGGCAAAGCAGTTCAACAGTTTTTGGGCGATGTGCTCCGCATCGCTGGGCTGTTGCAGGCCCGGCAGCAGGATAATGAACTCGTCGCCGCCCAGGCGCGCCACGGTGTCGATGTCGCGCAACTGCTCGCGCAAGCGCACGGCAATGCCCTTGAGCAACAGGTCGCCGACCGGGTGTCCGAGGCTGTCATTGATGTGCTTGAAGCGGTCCAGGTCCAGGAACAGCACGGCACCCTGGCTACCGTTTTCCTGCTGGCCATTGAGAGCTGCCAGCAAGCGGCTTTCGAACAGCGTGCGATTCGGCAGGCCGGTCAGCGGGTCGTGGTGGGCCTGGTAGTCGAGACGGGCCTGGGCGTGTTTGAGGCTGGAGATATCGGCGAAGACCGCGACGAAATGGGTGATCTGTCGGTCCCGATTGCGCACCGCGCTGATGGTCAGCCAACTGGGGTACAGCTCGCCGTTCTTGCGCCGGTTGGAGATCTCTCCTTGCCAGTGTCCTTCGGCCGTCAACTGATGCCACATCGCGGCGTAAAACGCGCTGTCGTGCAGGCCGGAAGCCAACAACCGGGGCGTATGGCCCAAGGCTTCGGTTTCGCTGTAGCCGGTGATTTCGGTGAAGGCTCGGTTTACCGCGCTGATGTGCTGTTGCGTATCGGTGATCAGCACGCCTTCGGCAGTGCTTTCGAACACGGTGGCGGCCTGTTGCAGTTTCTCCTGCATGAGATGGCGTTCGGTGATGTCCCGGGCGATGGTCAGCATGCAGTTTTCGTTGCCGATGGGCAGCGGGCGACTGGAGACTTCGCAGAGCCGGATCTGCCCGTCGTTGCGACGGATGTGGCAGCTGAAGTCCCTGACGAAGCCGTCCCGCTTCAGCAGGTCGAGCATCTGCTTTCGCTCGTTGAGGTTGACCCAGATGCCCAGGTCCAGGGTAGAGCGGTCCACCGACAGGGCACTGTTGAAACCGGTAATGCGACTGAAGCCTTCGTTGACTTCGATCAGCAGGCCGTCGCTTTGCCGGGACAATAGCAGGCCATCGGGCGAGGCGTGGAACGCCTTGGCAAACTTCTCTTCGGATGTCTGCAACTGCTGCTGGGTTTCCTTGAGCTGGCTGATGTCCCGCACCACCACGACCAGGGCTGGCGTCGTGTCGAGGTCGAAGGGCTCGGCGGAGATCAGCCCGGTGAACACCTGGCCATTGCTACGGCGGAAGGGCATTTCCAGGTTGCGAATGCTACCGGCCTGCAAGCGCTGCAACAGGCCCGGCCCCACGCCCTGGATGCCCCAGATATTCAGTTCGGTTGCGCTGTGTCCCACCACCTCGGCGGCGCTCAGGCCGATCTGCTCTTCGAAGGCCTTGTTGACCTCCAGCAGGCAACCGTCCAACAACCGTGCAATCACCAGGATGTCCGGGCACTGGCGGAACACCGAGGCAAATTTCTGCTCCGAAAGGCGCAGGGCTTCCTCGGTGCGCTTGGCTTCGCTGATGTCGATCATTAGCCCGCGCATCACCGGTTCGTGCCCGTGTTCGATCAGGCTGACAATATCGCGCACCCACAGGCAACGGCCATCGGCAGTGATCACACGATAATCGATGCAGTGGTCGCGACCCGCCAGCACTTCATGATCGCAATAGGTCTGGGCACGGATCAGGTCGGCGGGATGAATGATGTTGCGCCAGAAGCCCGGTATCAGCCAATGGGAAAGGGGATAGCCCAGCAAGTCTTCGGCGTGGGGCGAAACGTAGCTGTAAGTGAAGTCGCTGACCCTTGCCTCCCAGGCGATGGCCGACAGGCTCTCCACCAGCCCACGGTAATGGTATTCACTGCTGCGCAGCTCCTGTTCCAGCTCGACCCGCCGGGCGATTTCCGAGCTGAGTCGGCGGTTGATGCGAATCACCACAGCCAGTATGCCGACCAGGAGCAGCAACGCAGGCAGGCCGTAAAGCAGCAAGTCTGACCAGAGCTGGCGGTAGTCGTGCACATTGCCGACCCACTTCTGCTGGATCTCGGCAACTTCGGCGGGGCTCATGTCCGCCATGACCTTGTCCAGGATGCCCACCAATATCTTGTTGTCTCGAGGGACGGCCATTGCCAACTGATAGCGATACGGCGTTTCCCCGCTGACATAAAGGCCTTCGAGCTTGAGTTGACGCAGGCTCCAGACGCTGGAGGCCAGATCGCCCACTACCGCGTCCACCTCGTCGGTCGCCAGGGCTTGCAGGGCTGAACTGACGTTGGGCAGCGCCACGAGGTTCAGGTCGGGGTGGTGGTTGCGCAGCAATTCATGGGGGGCATAGTTCTCCACCACGGCTATTTTCAGCCCGTACAGTTCCTTGAGGTTGTGCGGCTGGGCGCCACCGCGGTGGGCCAGGATGACGATGGGGAAATCCAGGTAAGGGCGGGTAAATGCCAGGTAGTTCTGACGCTCCGGTGTGGACATGATGCCCGGCAAAAGGTCTATCTTGCCCTGTGCGACCTGCTCCAGCACGGCGGTCCAACTGACCGGCTCGATGGGTGTGAGCTTGATGGCCAGCCGCTCACGAATGATGTCGACGTAGTCGGCGGCCAAGCCCTGATAGCGGCCCTGGTCGTCACGAAACTCAAACGGCGGCCATGAGGCATCGACACCCAGGCGCAGGTCGGGGTGGTCCTTGAGCCAGCGGAGCTCCTCGTCGGTGAGCGTCAACGCGCCAGCTGTTGCGGTCCAGGTCATCAATGACAGCAAAAGCGCGGCCGTCAGTCTGGGCATCACTGTCTCGTCATGGCTTGGTGAGGATGATTCGAGTGTAGACGGGCAACAGGGTGCTGAGGAGCGTAGCGAAGGGGATTTTATCTGTGCATAGCAAAACCCCCGGCAGGGCCGGGGGTTTTGAAGGTCACTCGTCGAGGAAGGAGCGCAGATGCTCGCTTCGCGTCGGGTGGCGCAGTTTGCGCAACGCCTTGGCTTCGATCTGACGAATCCGCTCACGGGTTACATCGAACTGCTTACCGACTTCCTCAAGGGTGTGGTCGGTATTCATGTCGATGCCGAAGCGCATGCGCAGTACCTTGGCTTCACGGGCAGTGAGGCCGGAGAGTACTTCGCGAGTCGCTTCCTTGAGACTCTCGACAGTGGCGACATCGATCGGAGACTGCATGGTGGAGTCTTCGATGAAGTCACCCAGATGGGAGTCTTCGTCATCACCGATCGGGGTTTCCATGGAGATCGGCTCTTTGGCGATCTTCAATACCTTGCGGATCTTGTCCTCGGGCATTTCCATGCGTTCGCCCAGCTCTTCCGGCGTCGGTTCGCGACCCATTTCCTGCAGCATCTGCCGGGAAATACGGTTGAGCTTGTTGATCGTCTCGATCATGTGCACCGGGATACGGATGGTGCGGGCCTGGTCGGCGATCGAGCGAGTGATCGCCTGACGGATCCACCAGGTGGCATAAGTCGAGAACTTGTAGCCGCGACGGTATTCGAACTTGTCCACCGCCTTCATCAGGCCGATGTTGCCTTCCTGGATCAGGTCGAGGAATTGCAGGCCGCGGTTGGTGTACTTCTTGGCGATGGAGATCACCAGACGCAAGTTCGCTTCGACCATCTCTTTCTTCGCGCGACGGGCCTTGGCCTCGCCGATCGACATGCGACGGTTGATGTCCTTGATCTCGGCGATGCTCAGGCCAGTCTCGGCCTCCAGCGCACTGAGCTTCTGCTGGCAGCGAACGATGTCCGGTTGCAAGCGAGCAATGGCTTCAGCGTATTTGCTCTTGCCCTTGGCCAGCGCATCGGTCCAGCTTTCGTCGACTTCGTTGCCAGGGAACTGGCGCAGGAAATCGGCACGCGGCATGCGGGCATCACGCACGCAAAGCTGCATGATCGCGCGCTCTTGCTGGCGCAAGCGATCCAGGGCGCTGCGAACACGTTCGACCAGGCCTTCGAATTGCTTGGGTACCAGCTTGATCGGCATGAACAGCTCGGCCAGTGCCAACAGCTCGGCAATCGCCTGCTTGTTGTTGCGGCCGTGCTTTTTCAGCGCCTTGCGGGTGATTTCCATCTGGTCGGCCACAGCGCCGAAACGCTGTGCTGCGATGATCGGATCCGGACCGCTTTCGGCTTCTTCCTCGTCGTCGCTCGCTTCGGCGTCGTCGTCATCGGTGTCGTCGTCGGCCTTGACGGCTTTCGCGTCGATCGGTGGCGGCACTTCGGCGGCAGGCGGCGCAATGCCGTCGTCCGGATCGATATAACCGCTCAAGACGTCGGACAGGCGGCCACCTTCGGTGGTGACGCGGGTGTACTCGGAGAGAATATGGTCAACCGTGCCAGGGAAGTGCGCGATAGCGCCCATCACTTCACGGATGCCTTCTTCAATACGCTTGGCGATTTCGATTTCGCCTTCACGTGTGAGGAGCTCTACCGTACCCATTTCACGCATGTACATGCGCACGGGGTCCGTGGTGCGACCAATGTCGGTCTCGACCGCTGCCAACGCTGCGGCCGCTTCTTCAGCGGCCGCCTCGTCGGTATCGGCGTCGGCCAGCATAAGGGCATCCTTATCTGGAGCAACCTCGAATACGTTGATCCCCATGTCGTTGATCATGCGGATGATGTCTTCCACCTGTTCCGGATCTGAAATATCCTCCGGCAGGTGGTCGTTGACCTCCGCGTAAGTCAGGTAGCCCTGCTCACGACCCAATAGGATCAACTCTTTGATACGAGACTGCTGTTGCGCTTTTCCGGACATAACACCCTATCCACTGAAGGTCTTGGCGGGCAAAAAACAAGCCGAGGATTATACCTGAGCTGTGACCTCACGCGCCAGTTGAGGTCGGGTTTGATGCGCAAACATTGCGGCTGAGTAAGTCGCGCAATTGGTTTTTCTCTTCGCTGGTCAACTCGCTCTGGCGAGCTTTTCGCAGAAGTTGTTCCAGGTTTCGCTCGCGTTGGCGGGCGGACAAGCTAGTAATGGTGTCGAAAAACTGTTGTTCAAGGTTATCTCCCTCAATCAGCCATTCCTTCTCGGCCAGGGCCTTCAACAGGCGCCCCTGCTCGGTGCCGTGCCACCGTGCAATCAACTGGAAAGAGTTTAGCTTGGGGTTCTTCTGCACGGCTTCAAGGAGTGCGACCAGCAATTGCGTATTGCTGTGGTCCTCGGCGGCGAAGTGCCCGGCGTCCTCTACTTTTTCCGCCAGTTGCGGGTGATGCAGCAAGGTGCGCAAGGCGGCCAGTGTTGGTGGTTCGACGGCGGCCGGCACGCGCGGGGCACGTGGCTGGTCGCGATCGCCGCGCTTGCCGTTCTTGTCCCAGGGTTTCTTGTCCCATTTCTTGCCGCCACTGCCGGGTTTTTTCGGTGTCCATTCCTGCTGGGGGGCGTAATCCTGCTGAGGTTGATGATAGTCGGCGAAATCCGGCATCGCGTCGTAATCGATGCCCGGGTCATAAGCCGGTGGCGCCTCCTGGGGGGCGCTATGGACCAGTTGATTGACCGCTTCACTATTCAGGCCGGTGATCTCGCTCAGGCGCTGGCGCATGAGTGTGCGCAGGTTGGCGCCGGGCACCTTGTCGATCAACGGTGCCGCGAGGGTGGCCATGTGGGCCTTGCCTTCGAGGGAGCGTGGATCGGCTTCTTCGGTCAATTGCTGGAAAAAATAGTCGGCCAACGGCTGTGCGTGCTGGTTGATCCGCGCACGGAACGCATCGGTGCCTTCGGAGCGCACCAGGGTGTCCGGGTCCTCGCCCTCGGGCAGGAACAGGAAGCGTGCCCGCCGGCCGTCCTGCAGGCATGGCAAGGTCGCCTCTAGGGCGCGCCAGGCGGCGTTGCGACCGGCCTGGTCGCCGTCGAAGCAGAACAGCACGTTGGGCACGACGCGAAATAGGCGCTTCATGTGCTCTTCGCTGGTGGCCGTGCCCAGGGTCGCCACGGCGTTGCGCAGGCCTTGCTGGGCCAGGGCAATAACGTCCATGTAGCCTTCGACGACAATGATTTCATCGAGGTTGCGGTTGTTCTTGCGTGCTTCGTACAGGCCATAGAGTTCCTGGCCCTTATGGAACACCGGGGTTTCCGGGGAGTTCAGGTATTTCGGCTTGTCGTCGCCCAGCACCCGGCCACCAAAGGCGATGATCCGTCCGCGCGTGTCGCGGATCGGAAACATGACCCGGTCGCGGAAGCGGTCGTAGCGCTTGCCGGTTTCGGCATTTTCAATCAGCAGGCCGGCGTCGATCATGGCGCGCTGTTGCAGCGTATCGCTGCTTAGGTGCTTGTACAGGTTGTCCCAGCCGGGCGGGGCGAAGCCGAGGCCGAAGTCCCGGGCGATTTCGCCGGTCAGGCCGCGGCCCTTGAGATAATCCACCGCAGCCTTGCGTGCCGGATGGCTTTTGAGGGCCTGGCGATAAAAATCCGCCGCCGCCGTCAGCAGTGGGTAAAGCGGAGAATCGGTCGGTTGGCGTGGCTTGTGCTGTCGACCGCTTTCCTCCCGGGGTATTTCCATGCCGGCGGCTTTGGCCAGTTCTTCGACGGCCTGGGGGAAGTCCAGGTTGTCGTGGTCCATGATGAAGCCGAGGGCATTGCCGCCAGCGCCGCAGCCGAAGCAATAGTAGAACTGCTTGTCGGGGCTGACGCTGAAAGAAGGCGTTTTTTCTTTATGGAACGGGCAGCAGGCCGTGTAGTTCTTGCCCGCTTTCTTCATTTGCAGGCGAGAGCTGACCACGTCGACGATGTCGGTGCGGTTCAGGAGGTCGTCAATAAAGCTCTGGGGAATCAGCCCGGCCATGGCGTTCTCATCATCACTGCGCGAAATATGGACCCGAAATCGGCAGGCGTAACCGGGTCTGGGTTTGAGGCACGCTAAATCGGTGGCTCGACCGGGTCGTCTGCATCATCGCTGTCGGGAAGTGTATCTGCCGATAATCCACTGACGTTAATAACTATCAGTATTCGACTGTTTGAATGTGTTGCGCTGAGTCCGGTAACGGCTGTTCAGGCCTCGGATAGCTCATGAAGCGGACACGCAGGCAGGTGCCTTGGGCTGATCGTCGTTAGAGGAATCAGGGTGTGCTCGTCGGTAGCCTTGGAAGGCTCGTCAGGAAAGACGTGCACCGCTGGCAAAAGAGCCAGGTCTGACGCGGTGAAGCAGGTTGTCTATGTCGCGTCTGCGACATTTGACAGTGAAGCATCAAGCGTTATTCCGCAAATGCCATAAGCCCGGCTTGAAGGCCGGGCTTGGCAGAAGCTTGCTACGGACGTCTGTGTATTAGTACAGACGTACGGCGCGGCGCTGTTCGCGCTGAACTTTCTTGGCGTGACGCTTAACAGCGGCTGCTGCCTTGCGCTTACGCTCAGAAGTCGGCTTCTCGTAGAATTCGCGGCTACGAACTTCAGCCAGAACACCGGCTTTTTCGCAGGAGCGCTTGAAACGACGCAGAGCTACGTCGAAGGGTTCGTTCTCTTTTACTTTGACGGCTGGCATCCAGAGCTACCTTCATTCATTACCGGGGTCAACATCCTCGCGGCAAAAGAGCACTTGAAGACGTCGGTTTTTAAGGGTTGCGGATGTTAACCCCTCAACGCTCGGAATGCAAAGCCTCTGATCGAAAACCGCTGGTCGGGGCACAACGCGGCGACTATTATGCGCGCCTTCGAATTCAGCCTCTACAAGGCGCAAACCCATGCTAGTACTGGGATTAGAAACCTCCTGCGACGAAACCGGTGTCGCACTTTACGACAGTGAACGTGGCCTGCTGGCCGATGCGCTGTTCAGCCAGATCGACCTGCACCGTGCCTACGGCGGGGTGGTGCCGGAGCTTGCCTCCCGCGATCACGTCAAGCGCATGCTGCCCTTGATCCGTCAGGTCCTGGCCGAAGCCAATTGCGTGCCGACCGAGATCGACGGCATCGCCTACACCGCCGGCCCGGGCCTGGTGGGCGCGTTGCTGGTGGGCGCCTCCTGTGCCCAGGCGCTGGCCTTTGCCTGGGGGATTCCGGCCTTGGGCGTGCATCACATGGAAGGTCATCTGCTGGCGCCGATGTTGGAGTCGCAACCGCCGCAATTTCCGTTCGTCGCTTTGTTGGTATCGGGCGGCCATACGCAGCTCATTCGAGTCGATGGCATCGGCCAATACGAGTTGCTCGGCGAGACGCTCGATGATGCTGCCGGCGAAGCGTTCGACAAAACTGCAAAAATGATGGGCCTCAATTATCCCGGTGGGCCGGAAATTTCCCGGCTTGCGACGCAAGGGGTCGATGGGCGTTTCGTGTTCCCACGGCCGATGTGCGACCGTCCCGGCCTGGATTTCAGTTTCAGCGGGTTGAAGACCTTCGCCCTGAACACCTGGCAGCAGTGCGTCAGCGCCGGGGACGACAGTGAACAAGCCCGTTGCGACATCTCGCTGGCGTTCCAGCAGGCCGTGGTGGAGACTTTGACCATCAAGTGCAAGCGTGCCCTCAAGCAGGCCGGGCTCAAGCGCCTGGTGATCGCGGGCGGCGTGAGCGCGAACAAGGCCTTGCGGACATCGCTGGAGAAAATGCTCGGCGACATGAAAGGCGACGTTTACTACGCCCGACCGGAGTTCTGTACAGATAACGGCGCGATGATTGCCTTTGCCGGTTGCCAGCGCCTGCAGGCCGGCCAGCACGAAAGCCTGGCGATCAGCGTACAGGCGCGCTGGCCGATGGAGCAGTTGGCGCCCCTGTGAAGCGTCATTTAAAAATGCCGTTCGCGCCCGGCGAACAGGTCGCGTAGATTGCCCCGGTGACGCCAGACGATCAGCGCAACCAGCGCGGTCATCGGTAGCAAGGCCGCCGGTTCCTGCCAGGCCAGCAACGGCAAGGTCAGCGGCGTGGCGATCAGCGCGGCCAGGGAACTGGTGCGGGTCAGGTAGAACGTCAGCAGCCAGGCACAGACAGCCAGCAGGGCGGCGGGCGGGTACAGGCCCAGCAGCATGCCGGCGGCGGTAGCGACACCCTTGCCGCCACGAAAGCGAAAGTACAGCGGGAATAGATGGCCGATGACGGCGCAGACGCCAATCCAGGCCTGTTGCTGCAACGAGAGCCCTGCGAGGCTGGCGATCAATACCGGGACAAGGCCTTTGCAGAGGTCGCCCAGCAGGGTCAGGATGGCGAGTTTGCGTCCGGCCAGGCGCAGCATGTTGGTGGCGCCGGCATTGCCTGAGCCACTCATTCGCGGATCCGGGCGACCGGTCAGGCGGCTGAGCAAAATGGCGAAGGACAGCGAGCCGAGCAGGTAGGCGAGAATCGCCAGTAACCAAAACATGCTAACTATTCCGGGCGAGGACGCCCTGATTCTAACGGCGCATTGCGCCCTTGTCGTGCTGCGGAGAAGAGTGCTTGGACAGAGTGTTTATCGAGGGCCTGGAAGTCGACACGGTAATCGGGGCCTACGACTGGGAGCGAGGCATCCGACAGTGCCTGCGGCTTGACCTGAGCTTCGCCTGGGACAACCGTCCGGCCGCCGCGGGCGACGACCTGACCCTGGCACTCGACTACGCCAGCGTATCGTCGCGCATCCAGGCATTTGCCGAACAGGCGCAGTTCCAATTGGTCGAGACCTTTGCCGAGCGACTGGCCCAGGAGCTCATGGATGAGTTCAAGATCACCTGGCTGCGTCTGAAATTAACCAAGCCTGGCGCCGTACCGGCGGCCAGTGGCGTTGGTGTGGAGATCGAGCGCGGATGTCGCTGACTCAGGTTTTTCTCGGGCTCGGCAGCAATATCGAGCGCGAAACCCATCTGTGCGCCGGTCTTGAAGCCTTGGCCGGTTTCCTGGTGGACATCCGCTGTTCGGCCGTGTTCGAGAGCCAGCCGGTGGGTATCAAGAGCGGGCCATTCTTCAATTTCGTCGTCTCGGCCTTCACGGATCTGCCGCTGATGGAGCTGGATCGTCGTCTCAAGTTCATCGAGGCGGACAACGGTCGCTATGCGCCGGACCGCAAGGGGCTGCCGCTGGATATCGACGTGTTGTTGTATGGCGAACAGGTCGGCAACTTCGATGGATTGATCTTGCCGCGTGCGGAAATCCTCAAGAACGCCTTCGTCCTATGGCCTTTGTCGTTGATCGCGCCGGATCGGATTCACCCAGGCGTCGGCAAAAGCTTCGCCACTTTGTGGGAAGAATCGCAGATCGACCAGGTGCTGGCGCCAGTGGCTTTCGAATGGCGTGGCCAGCAGCTTACGCCATCGAATCTGCTGTGAGGCGCCTGCCGCCATCGCGAGCCTGCTCGCGATGGCGGCGTTACATCCGGCCGGAATGCGAACTGACCTGAAAACGCCTGTCAGCTCGCCGCCTCCTTATAGGCCTTCAACGCCTTGAGGCGCTCGCGCTTGATCGCCTCACCCAGCTCCGGTCCCTTGAAGCCTTTCTCCAGCAAGGGCTGCACCGCCACTGCGCGGGCTGCTGCCGCAGCGCCCCGCAAATAATCAGCCTGTGGATAACTTCTGTCTTCAAGCCCTTTGCGCCCCCGCGCATCCATCTCACAGGCTACGATGAATTCCTCGAAGCGCTGAGGACGACGGTACACATCGAAACTCTGCAGCAGCTCAAGCAAAGTGGACGCCTTGAGCTCAAGCGCGCGATGACCATGGGTGTGGTATTGGCCTACCAGTAACGCCAATTCCTGACAGTCGCGGGGTGCCTTGAAGCGTTCGTTGACCGCTTTGATCAGCTTCAGCCCCGTGTGCTCATGGGCGATGTGTCGCGGCCATTCGTGTTGGGGCGTCAGGCCTTTGCCCAGGTCATGGAGCAGGCAGGCCCAGCGGACTGTCAGCGGTTGTTGGTGCAGGGCGGCTTGTTCCAGCACGCTCAGGGTATGGGCGCCAGTGTCGATTTCCGGATGATGGGCTTCAGGCTGGGGTACGCCAAACAGCGCATCGACCTCTGGCATCAGGACCTTGAGGGCCGTGCAGTCGCGCAAGACCTGGATAAATACCTGCGGCTGTTTTTCCATGAGGGCGCGGGAAATTTCTTTCCAACTGCGCTCGGCCGTCAGTGCTTCCAGCTCGCCGGACTCGCTGAGTTGGCGCATCAGTTCAAGGGTTTCGTCCGCCACCTTGAAGCCCAGCGGAGCATAACGCGCGGCGAAGCGGGCAACCCGCAGGACTCGGAGCGGATCTTCGGCGAAAGCGGGGGAAACATGGCGTAGCACCCGGGCTTCCAGGTCGCGCTGGCCGTGGTACGGATCGGTCAGGTTGCCGTGGTCATCCTCGGCCATGGCGTTGATCGTCAGGTCCCGGCGAACCAGGTCCTGCTCCAGGGTCACTTCAGGGCTGGCATGGAACACGAAGCCGCCATAGCCTCGGCCGCTCTTGCGTTCGGTGCGGGCGAGGGCGTACTCCTCGCCGCTCTTTGGGTCTAGGAATACCGGAAAATCGGCTCCCACCGGGCGAAACCCCTTGGCGAGCATTTCCTCGGCGGTGGCCCCCACCACGACCCGATCGATGTCGGTGACGGGAATGCCTAGCAGGCGGTCGCGAACGGCGCCGCCGACTTTATAGATCTGCATAAAAAACCTCCGTTGGTCCGACAGGATAACCTGTGCGTCGGACGTCCGGAGGCGAAAACGGGATCAAAGATGAATGACGGCCAGGTCCAGGCGACCGTAGTCTCCTTCGGCTTGTTCGCCTCTGGGGGGTACGTGATGGGTTTTCATCACCTGGTCGCCTTGCAGGGTTTCCAAGTGGATGTCGAAACCCCAGAGGCGATGCAGGTGCTTGAGCACTTCGTCGGTGGAGTCGCCCAGTGGTTTGCGGTTGTGTGCCTGGTGCCGCAGGGTCAGCGAGCGATCCCCGCGGCGGTCAATGCTGTAGATCTGCACATTGGGTTCGCGATTGCCCAGATTGTACTGCGCCGCCAGGGTTTCGCGAATGATGCGGTAGCCGCCCTCATCGTGAATGGCAGGTACCAGCAGGTCATCTTTCTGATCGTCATCGAGGATGCTGAACAGTTTCAGGTCGCGGATCACCTTGGGCGAGAGGTACTGCAGGATGAAACTTTCGTCCTTGAAGCTGCTCATGGCGAATTTAATGGCGGACAACCAGTCCGAGCCGGCAATTTCCGGGAACCAGCGACGATCTTCCTCGGTGGGGTTTTCGCACATGCGCCGGATGTCGCGGTACATGGCGAAGCCCAGTGCGTAAGGGTTGATACCGCTGTAGTACGGGCTGTCGAAGCCAGGCTGGAACACCACGCTGGTGTGGGACGTCAGGAACTCCATCATGAAGCCGTCTGTGACCAGGCCCTCGTCGTACAGGTCGTTCATCAGCGTGTAGTGCCAAAACGTGGCCCAGCCCTCGTTCATGACCTGGGTTTGGCGCTGTGGATAGAAGTACTGGGCGATCTTGCGCACGATGCGCACGATTTCCCGCTGCCACGGCTCCAGCAGCGGCGCATGTTTTTCAATGAAATAGAGAATGTTCTCCTGGGGCTCGGCAGGGAAGCGGGCATTGTCTTTTTCGTTGTACTTGTCTGCACCTTTGGGAATGGTGCGCCACAGATCGTTGATCTGTTTTTGCAGGTGCTCTTCGCGATCCTTCTGGCGCCGGCGTTCTTCTTCGGCGGAAATCGGATACGGCCGCTTGTAGCGGTCCACGCCGTAGTTCATCAGGGCGTGGCAGGAGTCCAGCAGGTCCTCCACCGCGTCGATACCATGGCGCTCCTCGCATTGCATGATGTACTGCTTGGCGAACACCAAGTAATCGATGATCGAGCTGGCATCGGTCCAGGTGCGGAACAGGTAGTTGCCCTTGAAGAAGCTGTTGTGCCCATAGCAGGCATGCGCCACCACCAGGGCCTGCATGCAGATGGTGTTTTCTTCCATCAGGTAGGCGATGCAGGGATCGGAGTTGATGACGATCTCATAGGCCAACCCCATCTGGCCCCGGCTGTAGGATTTCTCGGTGCTGAGGAAGTGCTTGCCGTAGGACCAGTGGTGATAGCCCAGCGGCATGCCGACTGACGCGTAGGCGTCCATCATCTGCTCGGCGGTGATCACCTCGATCTGGTTCGGGTAGGTGTCGAGGGCATAACGGTCCGCGATACGGCTGATTTCGCGGTCGTAGGCCTTGATCAGCTCGAATGTCCATTCGGAGCCGGTGGAAATAGGCTGGCGCTTCTGCTCTTTTTTGGCGGTCATGTCACTAACCTGCGCTGGAAGAGTTCACGGAAGACCGGGTAGATATCCCCGGCCGAGACCAATTGCTGTTGGGCAAATGTGTCGGAAAAAGCTTCGGCAATCCGTTCGTATTCGTACCACAAGGCCTGGTGTTCGCGTGGAGTAATTTCCACGTAGGTGTAGTACTGGACGAACGGCATGATCTGGTTGATCAGGATGTCACGGCAGATCGGTGAATCGTCGTTCCAGTTGTCGCCGTCCGACGCCTGGGCTGCATAGATGTTCCATTCGTTGGCGGGGTAGCGCTCGGCCATGATCTCCTGCATCAGCTTCAGGGCGCTGGAGACGATGGTGCCGCCGGTTTCCCTGGAATAGAAGAATTCCTCTTCATCCACTTCCCGGGCGCTGGTGTGATGGCGGATGAACACTACATCGATCTTGTCGTAGTTCCGTTTCAGGAACAGGTACAACAGGATGAAGAAGCGCTTGGCGATGTCCTTGGTGGCTTGGGTCATGGAGCCGGAGACGTCCATGAGGCAGAACATCACCGCCTTGGAGCTGGGGTTTGGCTGTTTCACCAGCAGGTTGTACTTGAGGTCGAACGTGTCGAGGAACGGTACGCGATGGATGCGGGCGCTGAGTTTCTCGATTTCCGCTTCAAGGTCCTGGATGTCGCCAAAATTGTCGGGTTCTTCGCGTTTCAGGCGGGCCAGTTCTTCCTTCACCTCGCGTAGTTTTGCCCGGCTGCTGCCCGACAGCGCGATACGCCGGGCGTGGGCTGAGCGAAGGGTGCGGATGATGTTGATGCGTGATGGATTGCCTTCGTTGCTGATACCGGCACGCACGGTCTTGAAGGTGTCGGTGCCGGTCAGGTTACGCTTGACCAGGTTCGGCAGCTCCAGGTCCTCGAACATGAACTCCAGGAATTCCTCCTGGGTGATCTGGAACACGAACTCATCCATGCCTTCGCCGGAGTTACCGGCCTTGCCGGGTCCCTTGCCGCCGCCTCCGCCCTGGGGACGGGGGATGTGCTCGCCACTGGTGAATTCCTTGTTGCCGGGGTGCACGACGGTCTGTTTGCCACCGCGACCATGGTGAAGCACCGGCTCGTCGATGTCGCGACCGGGGATACTGATCTGTTCGCCGTGTTCCATGTCGGTAATGGAACGCCGGCTGACCGCCTCTTCGACGGCCTTCTTGATGTGGTCACGGTAACGCCGCAGAAACCGCTGGCGGTTCACCGTGCTCTTGTTCTTGCCATTAAGGCGTCGGTCGATCACATAGCTCATAGGCCCCTCCGGGGGAGCTTCAAGTCGTAAGCCTCAAGCTGCAAGGGGCGTGGCGTCGAGCCATGGGCTCAACGCCGTTCCCTTACAGGCTGTAGCTAGAAGCTTGCCGCTGCTTACTGCGATTTCCGGACCCGCAGATACCACTCGGAGAGCAGTCGTACCTGTTTGTCGGTATAGCCACGTTCGACCATGCGTGTGACGAAATCGTTGTGTTTTTGCTGATCCTCCTTGCTGGCCTTGGCGTTGAAGCTGATGACTGGCAGCAGGTCTTCGGTGTTGGAGAACATTTTCTTCTCGATGACCACCCGCAGCTTTTCATAGCTGAGCCAGGTTGGGTTCTTGCCGTTGTTGTTGGCCCGGGCGCGCAATACGAAGTTGACGATCTCGTTGCGGAAGTCCTTCGGATTGCTGATGCCCGCCGGTTTCTCGATTTTCTCCAACTCCTCGTTGAGGGCCACGCGATTGAGGATTTCGCCGGTTTCCGGGTCGCGGTATTCCTGGTCCTGGATCCAGAAGTCTGCGTACAGCACGTAGCGGTCGAAGATGTTCTGGCCGTACTCGCTGTAGGACTCCAGGTACGCCGTCTGGATTTCCTTGCCGATGAACTCGATGTAGCGCGGGGCCAGGTATTCCTTGAGGAAACGCAGGTAGCGCTCGCGGGTTTCGGCCTGGAATTGCTCTTGCTCGATCTGCTGTTCCAGCACATACAGCAGATGAACCGGGTTGGCCGCGATCTCGTGAGGGTCGAAGTTGAAGACCTTGGACAGGATCTTGAACGCGAAGCGTGTGGACAGCCCGTTCATCCCTTCGTCGACCCCCGCATTGTCGCGGTATTCCTGGATCGACTTGGCCTTCGGATCGGTGTCTTTGAGGTTTTCACCGTCGTACACGCGCATCTTCGAATAGATGTTGGAGTTTTCCGGTTCCTTGAGGCGCGACAGCACGGTGAACTGGGCAAGCATCTTCAGGGTGTCGGGTGCGCAATGGGCCTTGGACAGCGAACTGTTGAACAGCAGCTTGTCGTAGATCTTCACCTCATCGCTCACTCGCAGGCAATACGGCACCTTGACGATGTAGATCCGGTCGATGAAGGCCTCGTTGTTCTTGTTGTTGCGGAAGGTATGCCATTCCGATTCGTTGGAGTGGGCCAGCAGGATGCCGGTGAACGGAATGGCCCCCAGCCCCTCGGTGCTGTTGTAGTTGCCTTCCTGAGTGGCGGTCAGCAGCGGGTGCAGCACCTTGATGGGCGCCTTGAACATTTCGACGAATTCCATCAGGCCCTGGTTGGCCCGGCACAGTGCACCCGAATAGCTGTAGGCGTCGGCGTCGTTCTGTGGGAATTCTTCCAGTTTACGGATATCGACCTTGCCCACCAGGGCGGAAATATCCTGGTTGTTTTCGTCACCCGGTTCGGTCTTGGCCACCGCGATCTGGTTGAGGATCGATGGGTAGAGCTTGACCACCTTGAACTGGCTGATGTCACCGCCGAACTCGGCCAGGCGCTTGGTTGCCCAGGGCGACATGATGGTATTGAGATAGCGGCGTGGAATGCCGAAGTCTTCCTCAAGGATCGCGCCATCTTCAGTGGCGTTGAAAAGCCCTAGAGGCGATTCGAACACCGGTGAGCCCTTGATGGCGTAGAAGGGCACTTTTTCGATCAGTTGCTTGAGCTTCTCGGCCAGGGACGATTTACCACCACCCACGGGGCCGAGCAGATAAAGGATTTGTTTCTTCTCTTCCAGGCCTTGGGCGGCGTGGCGGAAATAGGACACGATTTGTTCGATGCATTCTTCCATCCCGTGGAAGTCCGCAAAGGCCGGATAGCGGCGAATCACCTTGTTGGAAAAAATTCGCGAGAGCCTCGAGTTGGTCGAGGTATCCAGCAGCTCCGGTTCTCCGATGGCCAGCAACAGACGCTCCGCAGCCGATGCATAGGCACTGCGGTCCTGCTTGCAGAGTTCGAGGTATTCCTGCAGCGAGTATTCCTCCTGCCGCGTGGACTCGAAACGTTGCTGGAAGTGGCTAAAAATGCTCATGACGTCACCTCGCTCGATACGTGGAGCCGGTGTCGGATCAATCAGTCGATGCTGGACAGCCGCTGGGAACCCAGTTGCCGTTTTACCCCCCAGAATGCTTTCAAGCATGCAGGCTCTTGAAAGCTGACTCCCGATGACCCGCGCGCCGGTGTACCGGCTCTCCCCTGTTTTGGATGGCCTGAGGCTAAGGATAGTTCGGAATCGCGGAGGTAAAGGTGGAATACGTAATTAGTTATGGCAGACCGTTCGTCTGCCATCGCTCAAGCCCACGGTTCACGCGGGCTTGGACAGCATAAAAAATTATTCGGCGGTGCCTTGCGCCGTTTCTGCGGGATACGTCGCGCGCCACAACTCAAAGCCGCCGTCCAGGCTGTAGACGTCGGTGAAGCCCTGGCTGACCAGATAGGCGGCTGCGCTCTGGCTGGAATTACCGTGATAGCAGACCACGACGGTCGGCGCATCGAGGTCGGCGGCGCGGATGAAGTCAGCGATGGAGTGGTTATCCAGATGCTTGGCGCCACTGATATGCAGAGCCGCAAACGTGGCTGGGTCGCGAACGTCGACGACGACCGCGCCTTGCTCGCGCAGGGCCTGGGCCTGTTCCGGGGGGATGCGTTTGAATTCGCTCATGAGGGGCTCCTGTAGCTGAAGCGCAACGCCGGTCAAACGGCAGTGCCGGCCGGCAATGGTGCAGTGGTCGAGTGATGGGTTTTGGCGTGGCCCTGTTCATCGCAATCGCAATGCAGTTGTTCGCCAGTGTCGACGTTCATCAGGGTCATGGCGCTGCCCCACACGCAACCGGTATCGAGGGCGAAGACGCCGGGTTCGTCGGATTGGCCGCCGAGTGCGGCCCAGTGTCCGAAAATGATCTTCAGGTTACGGGTCTTGCGCTCACTGTGCTTGAACCAGGGGGCATAGCCGGGCGGCGCCGTCTCGATACCTTCCTTGCCCTTGAGATCGAGCTTGCCGTCGCGGGTGCAGAAGCGCATGCGCGTGAAATAATTGGTGATGACGCGAAGACGAGCGCTGCCGGTGAGGTCGTTGTCCCACTTGACCGGCTCGTTGCCGTACATGCCGTCCAGGTAGGGGGCGAACAGGTTGTCGTCACGCAATGCCTGTTCGACTTCGCCAGCGCACTTGAGCGCCTTGCGCAGGGACCACTGGGGCGGGATGCCGGCATGGACCAGTGCAAGGTTGCGCGCCTCGTCGTAGTGCATGAGCTTCTGCTGGCGCAACCACTCCAGCAGTTCAACGCAATCGGGGGCGTCGAGAATTTCGCTCAAGGTGTCGGATTTTTTCAGGCGCTCGATGTTCTGCCAGGCAGCCAGCAGATGCAGGTCGTGGTTACCGAGCACGCACACCAGCGACTGGCGGATGCTGTAGAGAAAGCGCAACGTCTCAAGGGACTGCGGGCCACGGTTGACCAGGTCGCCCACCAGCCACAGCGTGTCTTTTTGAGGATCGAAAGCAACGCGCTCCAGCAAGCATTTGAGCGGGTCGAGGCAGCCTTGCAGGTCACCGACCGCATACGTGGCCATTAGTGCAGGGCTCCGGGCACGGCCAGGCGAAAGGGTTTGATGACGGCGTCGAAGCGTTTGCCGTCCTCGGCCAGCATCTGGTAGGTACCCTGCATGGTGCCGACCTTGGTCGTCATCACCGTGCCGCTGCTGTAGCTGTGGCTCTTGCCTGCATCGATCAACGGCTGCTGGCCGACCACACCTTCGCCACGCACTTCTTCGACATGGCCATCGCCGTCGGTGATGATCCAATGCCGTGACAGCAGCCTGGCCGGCAAGGAGCCGTTATTGCGCACGGTAATGCTGTAGGCGAAAGCGAAGCGGTCATGCTCGGGTTGCGACTGTTCTGCCAGAAAACGGGTGGTGACGCTGACGTCGACCTGGTAACGAGGATCGGACATGCAAAAAGGCCTTAAAAACGAAGCGGGACGCGGGCGCGACTCAGGAGATCAGTCTAGGCCAAGTATCGGGTAGTAGACCAGACTGGCGTACTGCCCGATAGCGATCGTCACCCGTTCAGTTGGCGTCGACTTGCGGGGCGACCTGTTCACTGAGTTTGTCGGCCAGGCGCACGAACGCTGCCAGGTCCAACTGCTCTGGGCGCAGGCTGCCATCGACGCCGGCGGCTTCGATTTCGGTGCTGCTGAGCAATAGTTTCAGGGTGTTGCGCAAGGTTTTGCGGCGCTGGTTGAACGCTTCGCGTACCACCCGCTCCAGCAGGCGATGATCCTTGGCCGGGTGCGGCAGGACGGCATGGGGCACCAGGCGGACAATGGCCGAGTCGACTTTCGGCGGCGGGTTGAACGCGCCCGGGCCTACGTTGAACAGGTGTTCGACTCGGCAATGGTACTGGACCATGATCGACAGGCGACCCCAGTCACCACCGCCAGGGCCGGCGGCGAGGCGCTCGACCACTTCTTTCTGCAACATGAAATGCATGTCGCGGATCAGGCCGGCGTTGCTCAGCAGGTGGAAGATCAGCGGCGTGGAGATGTTGTACGGCAGGTTTCCCACCACCCGCAGGCTGTTCGGTGCAGCGTTCAGGCTATTGAAGTCGAACTTCAGCGCGTCGCCCTGGTGCAGGCTGAAATTGCTTCTGCCGGCGAACTGCTGGTTGAGGATCGGCACCAGGTCCTTGTCCAGTTCCACCACGTCCAGTTGTGCGCCGCTGTCGAGCAGGCCCTCGGTCAGGGCGCCCTGGCCCGGGCCGATTTCCAGCAGGCGGTCGTCGGGCTTGGCCCGGATCGAGCGCAGGATACGATCGATCACGCCGGCGTCATGCAGGAAGTTCTGGCCGAAACGCTTGCGCGCGCGGTGTTGGTATTGCTCGGTCATAAATGGGTCTCGGCCATCTGGTAGGCGGTTTCCAGCGCGACTTGCAGGCTGCCGGTATCGATCTTGCCGCTGCCGGCCAGGTCCAGGGCAGTGCCATGGTCCACGGAGGTGCGGATGATCGGCAGGCCCAGCGTCACGTTGACCGCCGCGCCGAAACCTTTGTACTTCAGCACGGGCAGGCCCTGGTCGTGGTACATCGCCAGCACCGCGTCGCAGTGCTCCAGATATTTTGGGGTAAACAGAGTGTCGGCAGGCAGCGGGCCACGCAGGTCCATGCCCTCGCTGCGCAGGCGCTCCAAAGTGGGTTCGATGATGTCGATTTCTTCACGGCCCAGGTGTCCGCCTTCGCCCGCGTGGGGATTGAGCCCGCAAACGAGGATGCGCGGCCGGGCGATGCCGAATTTTTCCTGCAGGTCGGCGTGCAGGATGCGCGTGACCCGCTCCAGGCGTTCCGGGGTGATGGCGTCGGCGACGTCCCGCAAGGGCAGGTGAGTGGTCACCAGGGCCACACGCAGCCCACGGGTAGCGAGCATCATCACCACTTGCGCGGTGTGGGTCAGGTCCGCCAGGAATTCGGTGTGCCCGGAAAAGGCAATCCCGGATTCGTTGATCACGCCTTTGTGCACCGGTGCGGTGATCATGCCGGCGAAGGCACCGTCCAGGCAGCCCTGGCCGGCGCGGGTCAGGGTCTCGAGGACGAACGCGGCGTTGGCCTTGTCCAACTGCCCTGTGACGACCGGAGCACCCAGGGGCGTATCCCAGACATACAGGCTGTTGGCGGGCGCCGGGACGTCCGGCCAGGCCTGCGAGGTCACGGGCAACAGGTTGACGACCAGCCCCAGTTGCGCGGCCCGCTCAAGGAGCAGGTCGCGACTGGTGATGGCAATCAGGGGGTGTGGCTGGGCTTGCGAGGCGAGCAGCAGGCACAGGTCGGGACCGATGCCGGCTGGTTCGCCGGGGGTCAGCGCGAAACGCTTGGGTTTCACTGCGCTGCCTGGTCTGCACCAGGAAGTTTGATTTCAACGTAGGCTTCGTCGCGAATCTGACGCAGCCAGGTTTGCAGCTCTTCGTCGTATTTGCGGTTGCGCAAGACAGTCATTGCCTGCTGTTCGCGAGCCTGGGTGGTGCTGTCAGTGGCGCGGCGGCCAAGGACTTCCAGCACGTGCCAGCCATAAGGGCTCTTGAACGGTTTGGACAACTGGCCTTGCGGCGTGTCGGCCATGACCTGGCGGAACTCGGGAACCAGTGCATTGGGGTCAACCCAATTCAGGTCGCCGCCGTTGAGGGCCGAGCCCGGGTCTTCGGAAAAACTCTTCGCCAGTTCAGCAAAGTCTTCGCCCGCTTCGATGCGGTCGTAGAGTTTCTCCGCCAGGCGCTTGGTCTCGGCTTCGCTGCGAATCTCGCTTGGCTTGATCAGGATGTGGCGAACATGGACTTCGTCACGGACCTGGGTTCCGCCACCGCGTTTTTCCAGCACTTTCAGGATAATGAAGCCGCCCGGGGTGCGTGCTGGCTGGGTGATGTCGCCCACGGCCATGGCGCTCAGTTCACGGTCGAACGGAGGCGGCAGTTGAGCGGGTTTTCTCCAGCCCATGTCACCGCCTTCCAGGGCGTTGTCGCTGCCCGACTTGGCAATGGCCATTTGACCGAAATCAGCGCCTTGCTTGAGTTGCTGGTAGACATCCATTGCCTGGCGATAAGCGCTCTGGATCGCTTCGGAGTTGGCGCTTTCCGGGGTCGGAATCAGGATGTTCGCCAAGTGTAACTCTTCGGAAAGCTGCATCTTGCCCAGGTCCGAGGCGAGGAAGTTTTTCACTTCCTGCTCCGACACCTGGATGCGTTCGGCCACACGGCGCTGACGCACACGGCTGATGACCATTTCGCGGCGGATCTGATCACGGGCGTCCTCGTAGGAGAGGCCGTCGCGAGCCAGGGCGGCGCGGAACTGGTCGATGCTCATGTTATTGCGCTGGGCAATGGTGCCGACGGCCTGGTTCAGTTCTTCATCGGTGATGCGAATGCCGGAGCGTTCGCCGATCTGCAACTGCAGGTTTTCGACGATCAGGCGTTCGAGCACTTGCTGGTCCAGCACGCCCGGAGGCGGCAGGCCTCCGCCGCGCTTGGCGATGGTTTGCTGCACTTCATGGACGCGCTGGTCCAGCTGGCTCTGCATGACCACGTCGTTGTCGACGATGGCCACCACTTTATCGATGGACTGTACCGCGGCGTTGGCCGCGGTACCCAGGAACAGCGCGCCCAGCATCAGCGGGCGCAGACAATCAGAAAGCTTGGTCTTCACGTTCACGATAACCTTGGATGCCTTTGTCGAGGAAGCTCTCTACCTTGGCGCCGGTCAGGCCGCCGAGTCCCTTCAGAACAATTTGGAGGAAGATGCCGTGGTCGCCTTTTTCGTTTTCCGGGGCGGCTTGACTGAACTCTTCGTAGTCGACCCAGTAACGGTTGATCAGGCGCAGTTTCCAGCAGCAATTGTCGTATTCGAAACCACCGAAGGCTTCCAGGGTACGGTTGCGGTTGTAGTCATACTGCCAGCGGCTGATGAGGTTCCACTGTGGCACGATCGGCCAGATGACCGAGAAGTCGTGCTGCTTGATCTTGTAGTAGTCCTTCACATAGTCCGCATCGCCCGGGCGACCATAGTCGCCACCGCCCACTTGCCATTGGCCGGTCGCCTCGTCGTAGCGGACCTGGTCGTTGCGGTAGCGGTAACCGGCATTGATGACCTTGTTCGGGTTGTCTTCCGGCTGGTAATGGAACATCGCGCTACCCGAGCGGGGGCTGCGGGTGTCCGGGTCCCAGTTGTAGGTCGCAGTGGTGCGCCAGTCGCGGTTCCAGTGGTATTCGTATTCCAGTGCGTACGGAGAAACGTCCGACTTGGCGTCTTCTCGAGTATCGAAGTCAATGCCTGGCAATTGGACTTTGCGATCCTTGAAATAAAACGCCTGGCCGACGGCGAGACGTTGGCGCTCAAAGCCGTTCTCTTCAATCCAGCGGCTGGTCACGCCCAAGGACAACTTGTTCTCGTCCCCGACACGGTCAGAGCCGGTGAAGCGATTGTCGCGAAACAACGAGGAATAGCTAAAGGTCGATTCGCTGGTATCGAAGATAGGAATGTCGCTCTGGTCCTTCTCGGGTACATAGAGATAGAACAGGCGTGGTTCCAGGGTCTGACGATAGTTGGTGCCAAACCATTGCGTGTTGCGGTCGAAGTACAGACCGCTGTCGATGCTGGCGATAGGGACACTGCGGTTTGGCGTGCTGTCGTAGCCGTTTCCAACGACGCTCTTGCCCGTACCATCCAGATCCAAATCATATTGGGTGTATTGGTACTTGAGGGACGGTTTGAGATAGCCATAGGACGCGGTCATCGGCAGGCTCATAACCGGCGCGAGGTTCATGCGATTGCCGTTAGCCCGTGCCAGGCCGCGAACGTTGGTATCCAGCCACGGCTCGACGTTGCCGTCCTCATCGGTATAGTTGCCAGTGCGCAAATCACGGTCAAACCGCACCAACTCTGTCTTGTATGCGAAATCCAGCCCATACGGGTGCTCCGGCAGAGCACCGCTGAACGTAATCTGGGGCAGGCGGTTGTACGGTGTGATCTTCGAAATCGTCGCCAACTGGTAGGCCTGTGCATTCAAGCGGGCAACGTAGTTATCCCCCCGATAGCTGACGATCCCTTGCTGATTGACGCGATCATTGGTCTCGATACCAATCTGATCGCTTTTAAGATCCTGGAAATAGTAAGGATCGCTGATCTTGGTGTAGTCGACTTCCGTCAGCACGCGCGAGTCGAGGCCGCCCTTGTGCTGCCAGTTATACATGTAGCGGGTCTTGTCGTAGTCGCTTTGCCCGCTGCGCTCATCGTCCTCGTCGTTGAGGTACGCAGCACCGAACTGACCTTCGCTGGATTTGGTCAGGTAGCGGAATTCGCCTTCCATCAACAGGCCGCGCTTGGCCATGTAGCGCGGATACAACGTGGCATCGTAGTTCGGCGCCAGGTTGAAGTAGTACGGGGTGACCAGCAGGAAGCCGGTGTCGCTGCCGCTGCCGATGGTCGGCGGCAGGAAGCCGGACTGGCGACGGTCGTCGATCGGGAAGTAGATGTACGGTGTGTACAGGACCGGGAAGTCCTTGACCCGCAGCGTCACGTTGGTCGCGGTACCGAAGCCGGTGGCCGGGTTCAGGGTGATGTTGTTGCCCTTGAGCGTCCAGGCGTTGCTGTTCGGTTCGCACGTGGTGTACGTACCGTCCTTGAGACGGATGATCGCATTCTCTGCACGCTTGGCGTACAGCGCGTTACCGCGAATACGCGACTTGTGCATCACGTATTCGGCGTTGTCGACCTTGGCTTCGCCGGTGTCCAGCTGTACATCGGCATGGTCGCCGACGATCAGTGCACCGTTGTCGCGAACGCGGACGTTACCGCTCAGCTCACCGCGGTTCTCAGCCTGGTACAGGCTGGCCTCGTCGGCCTCGACCTGCATGCTGCCCTGGCGCATGACCACGTCGCCGGCCAGCGTCGCCACCTGTTCTTCCTGTTGATAGCGCGAAGCCTTGGCGCCGAGGAAGGTAGGAGCGTCGCTCTTGGCCGTCTTGTCGTTCATGCCAGGACGGGTCGGCTCGATATAGGCACCCGAGCAGTAAGGGCCGGTTTCAGCCAATTGCGCCGGGGTAAGGTTCTCCCGTGGAACCCAATCCAGGTGACTGTAGTCTGCACTGCGCGACTTCAGGCCGCGGCCCTTGGCTTCGGTAACGAGCATCGGCTTTTCGCCGGCTTCCTCGCCCGAGCTGCTGTCGGCCGGAGCCGCGCCGCTGTCGGAAACCGCACTGCCGTCATGCACGGGACGCGGCGGCAACGCGGCGGCCGGTGTCTTGGGTGCACAGTCCCAGGCACCCGAAGCGGAGACGGAGCAGTCATACTGCTGCGCCGCGACGACGAATGAAGAGGCCAGGGGTTGCAGGGCCAGCAGACTGCCGGTGACCAGCAACGGAAATTTTTTACGAAACGCGGGGGATTTCAATGCCATCTTATTAGTCCGGGCTTCCTGCGTGCCATCTGCCCGCGGTGTGGGCCGCACGCCTCTCGATGGTCTGAAAAAGATGCTGGATAATAAAGCATGACCCGCTTGACGGCTAGCGCCGTCGGAGACCCTTGCAATGCCCGACCAAGATGTACGCTTGCAACACCTGAAAGTTTGGCTCGATGAACAACTGCCGATCCTTTTCACTCAACAGGGCTGGGGCCCCGTACCCCCGGCCACGTTGACCGCCGCCAGCAGTGACGCGAGTTTTCGGCGTTATTTCCGCTGGGAAGGCGAGGGTCGCAGTTTGATCGTAATGGATGCGCCACCGCCCCAGGAAAACTGCAAACCCTTCGTGGATATTGCTTTTTTGCTGGCGAAATCTGGCATTAACGTGCCAAAAATTTATGCCGAAGACCTCGAACGCGGCTTTCTTTTGCTCAATGACTTGGGCAACCAAACCTATCTGGACGTGATCAACGGCGAAAATGCCGACGATTTATTCCGCGATGCCCTGCAAGCCTTGCTGGCTTTCCAGCAACTGCCAATGGTAGCGCCGTTGCCGAGCTACGATGTCGCGTTGTTGCGTCGGGAGCTGGAATTGTTCCCCGAGTGGTACGTCAAGCGCGAGCTGGGGATCGAATTGGATTCGGCCCAGCAGCAGCTCTGGCAGCAGGCCAGCGAGCTGCTGATCGACAGCGCCCTGGCCCAGCCCAAAGTGCTGGTGCACCGGGACTACATGCCACGCAACCTGATGCTCAGCGTGCCGAACCCCGGCGTGCTGGATTTTCAGGATGCCGTCTATGGTCCCGTTACCTACGACGTGACCTGCCTGTTCAAGGACGCTTTCCTCAGTTGGCCCGAGGCGCGCGTGCGCGGCTGGCTGGAGAGTTACTGGCAGCAGGCCGGCGCCCTCGGCATTCCCGTGCAGCCGGACCTCGAGGACTTCCTGCGGGCCAGCGATTTGATGGGTGTGCAGCGTCATCTAAAGGTCATCGGGATCTTCGCGCGCATTTGTCATCGTGATGGCAAGCCACGCTACCTCGGCGATGTGCCGCGATTCTTTGCTTATATAGAAGCGGTCATTGCCCGCCGTCCGGAACTGGCACCGCTCGATGAACTTCTGGGCAGCCTGCGGCAATCGGCCGGAGCAACGGCATGAAGGCGATGATTCTGGCGGCAGGCAAGGGCGAACGCATGCGCCCCTTGACCCTTACCACGCCAAAGCCGTTGATTCGCGTCGGTGGTGTTCCCTTGATCGAATACCACTTGCGGGCGCTGGCCAGGGCCGGATTCACCGAGATCGTGATCAATCACGCCTGGCTCGGTCAGCAGATCGAAGATCACCTGGGGGATGGTGCGCGGTTTGGCGTGAGCATTCGGTTTTCCCCTGAAGGCGAGCCGCTGGAAACCGGCGGTGGAATCTTCCGGGCCTTGCCGCTGCTGGGCGATGAAGCGTTTGTGGTGGTGAACGGCGATGTCTGGACCGACTACGACTTCAGCGCTTTGCGCCGGCCGCTCGAAGGGTTGGCGCACCTGGTGCTCGTCGATAATCCCGAGCATCACCCAGACGGCGATTTCGTCCTGGTCGACGGAAAGGTTCACGATAGGCACGCCCCTGCCGACAACCTGACCTATAGCGGCATCGCCGTTCTGCACCCGCGGTTGTTCGACGGTTGCGCGGACGGTGCGTTCAAGCTCGCACCGCTGTTGCGCGCGGCCATGGCCGAGGGACGCGTCAGTGGCGAGCACCTCAAAGGGCATTGGGTCGATGTCGGCACCCATGAACGTTTGGCGCAGGTCGAAACCTTGATAGAAGCGAGCGGTTGATATGTGGTGGCCAGGGACTCTGATTGGAGCCGGGGCGGGCTTTGCCATAGCCAGCATTCCGGGGGCCATGCTTGGTGCGTTATTAGGACAAGCGTTGGATAGGCGCCTAAACGTGCAAAGCTGGGAGCAGCTTCGTGAGCGTCTGGGCGGACGCCCAGCATTGCGCAACGATGAATTGTTGTTTGTGTTGCTGGGGCGTTTGGCGAAAAGCGATGGGCGTGTGGTCGACGGTCACATCCAACAGGCTCGCCAGGAAATGCGGGCCCTGGACCTGAGCGAATCGGCGCAACGCCGGGCCATCGCTGCATTCAACCGGGGCAAGTCTGGAGATGTCCGCCTACGCGGTTATCTGCGCCGCCTCAGCACCCAGCCGCATGCGGCGGAAGGCGTGCTGCGGGCCTGCTGGCGAATGGTTTGGGCTGATGGCAAGGCGGGCGTCGGCGAGCGTGAATTGATTGCCCGGTGGGGCAAGTGGCTGGGCTGGACCCAACAACAGGTCCAGGCATTGGCCAGCGATTACGAACCGCACAAACTGTCGCTGCCCAGCAGTGGGGTGACGTATCAGGAGGCGTTGCGTTTGCTGGGCGTTTCCGCCACGAGTGAACCGTCGCAGATCAAGCGAGCCTACCGACGATTGCTCAGTCGCCACCATCCGGACAAGATTGCCGGTAGCGGGGCAACGCCCTTGCAGGTGCGTGAAGCCACTGACAGGACTCGGGAGTTGCACAACGCCTATCGCTTGATACGGGAACGGCGGAATTTCCGGTAGCGCCACTATCCCCTGTGGCGAGGGAGCTTGCTCCCGCTGGAGCGCGAAGCGCTCCCCAAAGCGGGCACTGCGGTTCTTCGTAAAGACCCGGATTGCGACTGCTGCGCAGCCGAACGGGAGCAAGCTCCCTCGCCACAGGAGGGTGGGCGCCGACATCCCGAACGGGTCAGCCTTACTCCCCCGGCTTCTGCGGATTCAACCAACCCCGGACCCGACGAAACAGCTGCTCCTGCTCCGCCGCCGGGTTCGGCAGGGCCTTGAGGGACACCTGGCTGAAGGTCGAGCCTTTCAAGCGTTTGCTCGCCTGCAAGCGCTCCAGCGCCGCGTTTCGATCCAGCGGCTTGTCCATGTAGAAAATGTCGGCGGTCGCCAGTTTCAAGGTCGAGGTCAGTTCGGCCAGGGCCGGCTTGGCGGTGGCCGGGGTCTGGGCGGCCACCATCACGAAGCGTTCGACTTGTGAGGGCTGCTTTTCACTCAAGTAGCGCGCTGCCCAATAAGCGCCAGTGCCATGGCCCAGCAGCACGATACGGCGTGCGCTTTGCTGTTCGGCGTAGGCCAGGGCTGCATCGATACGGGCGAAGATGCGCTCGGCGTCGGCCTTGGCATGTTCTTCATCGGTTTGGTCGACGACGGGATCTGCCGCATCGGCTTCGCCGCCTGCGGCCTGTTCGATCGGCGCCGCAGTGGTGGCGTCCGGTGCTGCGGCAGCGGTGTCGGTCGGCTTGGTCTCTGGCGGTGTTTCTACCACGCGCGGTGCAATGACGTCGCTTTGCAGGTCCGGCAGGGTGATACTCAGGCTGCTCCACTCAACATCTGGCAACTTTTTCCGCAAAGGGCCGATAGCTTGAGGCCAGTCAGCTGTTTCGCCGGCGCCGGGGATTATGATGACTGCGCCTCTGGGGTCGCCGGTATTGGCCGGTTTCCACAGTGCCAGGAAGGCATCGCTGCCGGTCTGTAACTGTTGTTGTTCCTGGGTCGGGACTCTTCGTTCAAGTGCGGTCGCCTCTTCCTGGCTACGCTCGAGCAAGGGTTGGCGCTCGACGGGTTTTTCCTCGGCAGGTTGCTGCGCGGCGGGCGCCGTTTCACTGGCCTGTACAGAAAAGGCACTTGGCAGGATCAGCGACAGGCACAATGCTGGCAACGCCAGGCGATAAACAGAGGGCATTGGATATTCCATGACCAGAAGTATTTCCGGCAGCCTAATGGGTTGGTCAGTATTTGTCAGTGCATGAGACTTCGATGATGCGTTTTTGCTGCCTGTGGGTTATCGGCTGTTTATGGCTTCCCTTGATGGCGTGGGCCGCGCCCGCACCGTCGACGCATGGGGTGCAATTGAATGCGGGACAGCGCCAATGGTTGGTGCAACATCCGCAATGGCGGGTCGGCCTGGTATTGCAGGCGCCCTATGCCCAATACGACCGGCGCCTGCAGCGTTTGTCCGGCACTAACGTCGAGTTGATGCAATGGCTGGGCAAGGCGTTGAACGTCGAGCTCACCTGGCGCAATTTCCAGGACCTGGCACAACTGGAAGCAGCGGTGCGCGCCGGCGAGGTGGACGTAGCTCCGGGCCTGACCCAATCCCCGGGCGGGCTCAAGCTCTGGCAGTTTTCCGATCCCTATATGCGAGTGCCGCAACTGATCGTCGGCGCGCAGAAGGGCGCCGAAGGGGTGGAGTTGGAAAAACTCGACAGCCAGGCCCGGGTCGCGGTGCGCATGCCCAGCGCGACGGCCGATTACCTGCGCAGCAACTACCCGACGCTGAATCTGCAAGGTGTGCCGATGGAGCGCGAGGCCCTGCAATTATTGCTGACCCAGCAGGCTCGATACGCGGTGGTCGACGAGGCACAGCTCGGGCGGTTGATGGTCGAGCCCGAATTCGCCGAGCTGGCGGTGGTGGGCGACATCGGCCTGCCGCAGTTGCTGCGGGTTGCCACACGCCGGGACTGGCCGGAACTGGCCGAGATCATCGACAGCGGTTTGCAGGCGATCCCGGCCAAGGCGCTGGAGCAATTGCACAGCCGTTGGCTCAAGCCAAAATATCCACGCCTGACCGAGACCCCGGGCTTCTGGCAGAACTTGACCCTATTGATTCTGGCCCTGCTGCTCAGCAGCGTCTCCATCGTGTTCTGGCAGCGCCGCCAGCAACGCGCACTGGAGCGTCGTCTGCGTGCCGCGAGGGAGGACATCGCCCAGCGTACGGCCAGCGAAGAAGCCTTGCGCCTGACGCAGTTTTCCATCGATCAAAGTACGGTCGGCATCCTCTGGGTCAATTGGGACAGTCACGTGCGTTATGCCAACCGAGCGGCTGAAACCATGCTCGGTTATGCCTCGGGCGCCATCATCGACCGCCCCTTGATTGACTTCGAGCCGGGTTTGCACATGGATCGCTGGCTGAACCTGTGGAAGCGCGCCCGGGCCAGCGAAGATGGGCCGCAGAGTTTCGAAACCGAATGCGTGCGAGCCGATGGCAGCATCTTGCCGGCTGACGTTTCTCTGAGCTTCCTGCGCTTTCGCGACGCTGAATACCTGGTGGTCTACCTCAACGACGTGACCGAACGTCGACGAGCGCTGGCGGCGTTGCGCGAAAGCGAAGCGCGGTTGCAAGGTATTGCCGCTAATGTGCCAGGCCTGGTCTTTCGCCTGGAGCGGGCGCCGGTGACCGGCCAGATCGACTTTGCCTACATCAGCGAAGGCAGCGAAAGCCTTGTGGGCTATTCTCCAGCAACCCTGGCCCGCAGCGACACCGGGCTGCGCAGCCTGGTGCACCCGCAGGACAAGGCCGATTATCACCGCACCCAGGACCAGGCGCTGGATACCGACAGTGACTGGTCATGGCAAGGCCGCATCCTGACCCGCGAAGGCCAGGAGCGCTGGGCCGAGATCAAAGCGATCACCCGCCGTCTCGAAGATGGCGCCTATGTCTGGGACGGAATCGTCTGGGACATCACCGAAAGCAAGCGCATCGAACTGGAGCTGGCCAGCTCCCGGGAACAGTTGCGCGAATTGTCAGCGCACCTGGAAAGTGTGCGGGAAGAGGAAAAGGCGCGCATTGCCCGGGAGGTCCACGACGAGCTGGGCCAGATGCTGACGGTGTTGAAGCTAGAAACATCCATGTGCGAATTGGCCTACGCGCAACTCGACCCGGGCCTGCATGAGCGGCTTAATAGCATGAAGCGCCTGATTGCTCAGTTGTTCCAGTTGGTGCGGGACGTGGCAACGGCACTCCGCCCGCCGATCCTGGATGCTGGCATTGCCTCGGCCATCGAATGGCAGGCTCGGCGTTTCGAGGCGCGTACGCAGATTCCATGCCTGGTGCAGGTGCCGGACAACCTGCCGGCCCTGAGCGACGCCAAGGCCATTGGCCTGTTCCGGATTCTCCAGGAAGCGCTGACCAACGTGATGCGCCATGCCCAAGCGCATACTGTAGAGCTGACGCTGGTTCAGGAGGGCGACGAATTGTGTCTGACCGTCAGCGACGACGGTGTAGGATTTATTGCCGATACGAGTCGGCCAACCTCCTTTGGCCTGGTCGGCATGCGTGAACGAGTATTGATCATGGGCGGGCAGTTGACCCTGGAGAGTGAGCCGGGGGAGGGGACGACCCTGTCGGTGCGGGTGCCGTTGCATGAGGCCTGATGGGGTGGGTTGCCTGGGCGGGCCCAATCGCGAGCCAGCTCGCTCCACACTGATTGAGATGTACACATACGCCCTGCGGGAGCGAGCTTGCTCGCGATGAGGGATCCTGAATCTGGAGAACAATGTGATCCGTGTACTGGTAGCCGAAGACCACACCATCGTCCGTGAAGGCATCAAGCAACTGATCGGCCTGGCCAAGGACCTGGTGGTGGTAGGGGAGGCGAGCAATGGTGAGCAGTTGCTCGAAACCTTGCGGCATGTGCCCTGCGAAGTGGTGCTGCTGGACATTTCCATGCCCGGCGTCAACGGCCTGGAGGCGATCCCACGGATCCGGGCGCTGAACAACCCGCCGGCCATCCTGGTGCTGTCGATGCATGACGAAGCGCAAATGGCCGCCCGTGCCCTGAAGGTCGGCGCCGCCGGCTACGCGACCAAGGACAGCGACCCGGCCCTGCTGCTCATGGCGATTCGCAAGGTCGCGGCCGGCGGACGCTATATCGACCCGGACCTGGCCGACCGCATGGTCTTTGAAGTCGGCCTGACCGACACGCGACCGCTGCACTCGCTGCTGTCCGAGCGTGAATTCTCCGTCTTCGAACGCCTGGCCCAGGGCGCCAACGTCAACGATATCGCCCAGCAACTGGCCCTGAGCAGCAAGACCATCAGCACCCACAAGGCGCGGCTGATGCAGAAGCTCAACATCACCTCATTGGCTGAGTTGGTGAAGTATGCGATGGAGCACAAGTTGCTCTGAGCTTCAGCGCTCCCACAAGGTTTTGTCTCGGCATATCCATTTGCGACACACGCCAACAGCGCTTTTTGCCCCTGCTTGCAGCTTGCCGCTCATCACTTGCCGCTGCCCTTATCCAATCCCGTCATCCCTGTAGGGCAATCCCTACCCCGACTCTTCCATCCGGCTGAGGTGATTCTCTCCTGCGCCCCGATTTGCGCAGGCCCCAGGCTCCACTAGGCTTGACTCACAAGCAGTCATCAATACAAAAGGTGCGGGTATGAGCCAGGTCGATTCAAGCGCGGGGGCCAGTGATGTGCTGGTCAGCTTTCGTGGTGTGCAAAAGAGCTACGACGGCGAGAACCTGATCGTCAAAGACCTCAACCTGGACATTCGCAAGGGCGAATTCCTGACCCTGCTCGGGCCTTCCGGCTCCGGCAAGACCACCAGCCTGATGATGCTCGCCGGGTTTGAGACCCCAACCGCCGGTGAGATCCTGCTGGCCGGGCGCTCGATCAACAACGTGCCACCGCACAAGCGCGACATCGGCATGGTGTTCCAGAACTACGCCTTGTTCCCGCACATGACCGTCGCCGAGAACCTGGCGTTCCCGCTGACGGTGCGTGGCCTGAACAAGAGCGACGTGAGTGATCGGGTCAAGCGCGTCTTGAGCATGGTCCAGCTGGACAGCTTCGCCCAACGCTACCCGGCGCAATTGTCCGGCGGCCAGCAACAACGGGTAGCCCTGGCCCGGGCGCTGGTGTTCGAACCGCAGTTGGTGTTGATGGACGAACCCCTTGGTGCGTTGGACAAGCAGCTGCGTGAACACATGCAGATGGAAATCAAGCATCTGCACCAGCGCCTCGGCGTCACCGTGGTGTACGTGACCCACGACCAGGGCGAAGCCTTGACCATGTCTGACCGCGTGGCGGTATTCCACCAGGGCGAGATCCAGCAGATCGCCCCTCCGCGCACACTGTATGAAGAGCCGAAAAACACCTTCGTCGCCAACTTCATCGGCGAAAACAACCGTCTCAACGGTCGTCTGCACAGTCAGACCGGCGACCGCTGCCTGGTGGAATTGGGACGCGGTGAAAAGGTCGAGGCATTGGCGGTGAATGTCGGCAAGCCTGGCGAGCCGGTGACCCTGTCGATCCGCCCGGAACGGGTGAGCCTCAACGGCGCAAGCGAACAATGCATCAACCGCTTCTCAGGGAGGGTGGCGGAATTCATCTATCTGGGCGACCACGTCCGGGTTCGCCTGGAAGTCTGCGGCAAGAATGACTTCTTCGTGAAGCAACCGATTGCCGAGCTCGATCCCGGGCTGGCCGTTGGCGACGTGGTTCCGCTTGGCTGGCAAGTCGAGCATGTGCGTGCGCTCGATCCCCTTCTAGAGGCGAATTGATCGCCCCCTGCTGTACCAACACCAACCCTGCACGTGGAGAGAACAATAAATGTTGAGATCCCTGAAGTTCACAGCCCTGACACTGGGCATGATGGGTGCGGCAAGCGCGATGGCGGCGGGCCCGGACCTGACCGTGGTGTCTTTCGGCGGGGCGAACAAGGCGGCTCAGGTCAAAGCCTTTTACGCACCGTGGGAAGCGGCCGGCAATGGCAAGATCGTGGCTGGCGAGTACAACGGCGAAATGGCCAAGGTCAAGGCCATGGTCGATACCAAGAGCGTTTCGTGGGATTTGGTAGAAGTCGAGTCCCCGGAATTGTCCCGTGGTTGTGACGAAGACATGTTCGAACAACTCGATCCGGCCCTGTTCGGCAAGGCCGAAGACTACGTCAAGGGCGCCATCCAGCCTTGCGGCGTGGGCTTCTTCGTGTGGTCGACCGTGCTGGCCTACAACGCCGACAAGCTCAAGACCGCGCCGACCAGTTGGGCGGATTTCTGGGACACCAAGCAATTCCCAGGCAAACGTGGCCTGCGCAAGGGCGCCAAGTACACGCTGGAATTCGCCTTGATGGCCGATGGCGTAGCGCCGAAAGACGTCTACAAAGTACTGGCTGGCAAAGACGGCCAGGATCGCGCCTTCAAGAAGCTCGATGAGCTCAAGCCGAACATCCAGTGGTGGGAAGCTGGCGCCCAGCCGCCGCAGTACCTGGCTTCCGGTGACGTGGTCATGAGCTCGGCCTACAACGGCCGGATCGCCGCGGTACAGAAAGAAAGCAACCTGAAAGTGGTGTGGAACGGCGGTATCTACGACTTCGACGCTTGGGCCATCCCACGTGGCCTGGACAAGACCCGCGCCGAAGCTGCGAAGAAATTCATCGCCTTCTCGGTGGCGCCGCAGCAGCAGAAGACCTATTCGGAAAACATCGCCTACGGTCCGGCCAATACCCAGGCTGTACCGTTGCTGGCCAAGGATGTCCTGAAGGACATGCCGACCACCCCGGAAAACATCGCCAACCAAGTGCAGATCGACGTCAGCTTCTGGGCTGACAACGGTGAGCAACTGGAGCAGCGCTTCAACTCCTGGGCGGCCAAGTAACCAAAGCGTCCATGGGTGAACGGGCTTTGTGGCGAGGGAGCTTGCTCCCGCTTGAGTGCGCAGCACTCACAAAATTGGCGTTGCCGACAAAATTTTGGGGCCGCTTCGCAGCCCAGCGCGAGCAAGCTCGCTCGCCACAATGACTCGCTTGCACAGGTTGCGGTTTCAAAAGAACAGAGGTGGCCCGCCGCCTCTGTAACGATCAAAAAGATTTGCGGAGTTCGCCATGGCCATCGCCGTTCCACTGAACGCGGGCACCAGCCCCACCCTCAAGCAACGGCTCAAGCATGCCGAGCGGATCAACCGCTGGAAGGCCCAGGCCTTGATCGCGCCGCTGGTGTTGTTTCTGTTGCTGGTGTTCCTGGTGCCGATCGTGGCGCTGCTGTTCAAAAGCGTCAGCAACCCGGAAGTGGTGGGCGCCATGCCTCGCACTGTCGCCGCCGTCGCTGCATGGGACGGACGTGGTTTGCCGGGCGAGCCGGTGTACAAGGCTGCCAGTGAAGACCTGGCCGAAGCCCGCAAGAATCAGACCTTGGGCGACTTGTCCAAGCGCCTGAACATGGAACTGGCCGGCTATCGTAGCCTGCTGACCAAGACCGCTCGGGCGTTGCCGTTTGCCACCGAGCCGGCTTCCTATAAAGAAGCCTTGGAAAACCTCGATGAGCGTTGGGGCGACCCGGCGTACTGGCAGGTGATCCGCCGCAACACCAGCGACGTTACCCCGTATTACCTGCTGGCGGCCGTCGATCACCGCATCGATGACCTCGGCGAACTGGCCCCAGCTACCCCCGACCAGGCGATTTACCTGGATATCTTCACTCGCACGTTCTGGATGGGCCTGGTGATCACCGCGATCTGCCTGGTGCTGGCTTATCCGTTGGCCTACCTGCTGGCTAACCTGCCTTCGCGCCAGAGCAACCTGCTGATGATCCTGGTGCTGCTACCGTTCTGGACCTCGATCCTGGTACGCGTCGCCGCATGGATCGTGCTGCTGCAGTCCGGTGGTCTGATCAACAGTGCGCTGATGGCCATGGGCGTCATCGATAAGCCCCTGGAGCTGGTGTTCAATCGCACCGGCGTATACATCTCCATGGTCCACATCCTGCTGCCGTTCATGATCCTGCCGATCTACAGCGTGATGAAGGGCATCTCGCCAACCTATATGCGTGCGGCGATTTCCCTGGGCTGTCACCCGTTCGCCAGTTTCTGGCGGGTGTACTTCCCGCAGACCTATGCCGGGGTCGGTGCCGGTTGCCTGTTGGTGTTCATCCTTGCCATCGGCTACTACATCACGCCGGCGCTGCTGGGCAGCCCGAACGATCAGATGGTCAGCTACTTCGTCGCGTTCTACACCAACACCAGCATCAACTGGGGCATGGCCACGGCGCTCGGCGGGCTGCTGTTGCTGGCGACCATCGTGCTTTATCTGATTTACAGCTGGCTGGTGGGCGCCAGTCGCCTGCGCCTGAGCTAAGGGGAGATCGAAAATGGTGAGTCCTTACATGTCCCCCGTCGAGCGGGTGTGGTTCTACTGCTTGCGCACACTCTGCGGGCTGATTCTGTTGTTCCTGATCTTGCCGGTGCTGGTGATCATTCCACTGTCGTTCAACTCCGGCAGTTTCCTGGTGTACCCGCTGCAAGGCTTTTCGCTGCAGTGGTACCACGATTTCTTCGCCTCGGCCGAATGGATGCGAGCGCTGAAGAACAGCATCATCGTGGCCCCGGCGGCGACGTTGCTGGCGATGGTCTTCGGCACGCTCGCGGCCATCGGCCTGACCCGTGGTGACTTCCCAGGCAAGGCGTTGGTGATGGCCCTGGTGATTTCGCCGATGGTGGTGCCGGTGGTGATCATTGGCGTGGCCAGTTACCTGTTTTTCGCACCGCTGGGGATGGGCAACAGCTTCTTCTCGCTGATCGTGGTCCACGCCGTGCTGGGTGTACCGTTCGTGATCATCACGGTGTCGGCGACCCTACAGGGGTTCAACCACAACCTGGTTCGGGCCGCTGCCAGCCTGGGGGCTTCGCCACTGACGGCGTTTCGTCGGGTGACCCTGCCGTTGATCGCCCCGGGTGTGATCTCCGGCGCACTGTTCGCCTTCGCGACGTCGTTCGATGAAGTGGTGGTGACCCTGTTCCTGGCCGGCCCCGAGCAGGCAACCTTGCCACGGCAGATGTTCAGCGGCATCCGCGAAAACCTCAGCCCCACCATCGCGGCGGCGGCGACCCTGCTGATTGCCTTCTCGGTGATCCTGTTGCTGACCCTGGAGTGGTTGCGTGGGCGTAGCGAGAAGCTGCGTACTACCCAAGCCTGACGAATATGGGAGCGAGCAAGCTCGCTCCCATAGGGCCTCATCCACAGGCTCCTTATCGCATTCATGGGCTGAATGGCAGACAACCTCCAATACCGAGCTATCCTTGTGCCAGCCCATACTCGAATAAGAGGCCGCGCACATGAGTCTTTCCTCATTCAAGATCGCCCATAAACTGATCACCGGTGCTGCTGCCATCGAGCAACTGGCTGCGGAGTTGACGCGCCTGGACGTCGACAACCCGCTGATCGTGACCGATGCGGCGTTGGTCAAGTCCGGCACCGTGGAACTGGCCTTGCAACATCTGGGCGGACGGGACTACGAGATTTTCGACCGGGTGATGCCGGACCCGGAAATCGCCATTGTCGAGGACTGCATGCAAGCCTATCGCGACGGTGGTCATGATGGCCTGATCGGTCTCGGTGGTGGCAGTGCCATCGACATTGCCAAGTGCGTGGGCGTCTATGCCGGGTACCACGGCGAGCTGCAGGATATGTTCGGCGTCGATCAGGTGCCGCGCAAAGGCCCGCCCATGATTGCCATCCCCACCACGGCCGGTACCGGTTCGGAAGTCACCAACGTGGCGATCCTCTCCGACAAGGCCGCGCAGCTGAAAAAAGGCATCGTCAGCGATTATCTGTTGCCGGACGTGGCGCTGGTCAGTCCGCAGATGACCCTCACCTGTCCGCGCGGCGTCACGGCTGCCAGTGGCGTTGATGCGCTGGCACACGCCATCGAGGCCTACCTGTCGCTCAATGCTTCGCCAATCACCGATGCCCTGGCCATCGGCGCAATCAAGCTGATCAGCCGCGCGCTGCCCAAGGCCTATGCCAACCCGGCTCACCTGCAAGCCCGGGAAGACATGGCCACGGCCAGCCTCATGGCCGGCATGGCATTCGGCAATGCCGGGGTTGGGGCGGTCCATGCACTGGCTTATCCATTGGGCGGGCGTTTTCACGTGTCCCATGGCGTCGCCAATGCTATGTTGCTGCCATACGTCATGACCTGGAACAAGATGGCCTGTGTCGAGCGCATGCGTGACATCGCCGAGGCCATGGGCCTCAAGACCGCTCACCTGAGCGACCTTGAGGCGGCCGATGAGGCTGTGGAGGCGATGATTACGCTGTGTGCTGCCGTGGAAATACCCCAAGGTCTCAGCAGCCTGGGCGTGACCGAGGACGTGATTCCATCCATGGCGGTGGAAGCGGCGGGAATAGAACGGTTAATGCGCAACAATCCACGCAAACTGAGCGCCGCCGATATCGAGAAGATCTACCGCGCGGCGTATTGATCGATTGCCACGGTGGGCGCGCCAAATCTTGAGGTATACAATGCGCGCCATCGTGATTTCGCTCAAAACAGGTGCGTCATGCAGCCCTTCGCTATTGCTCCGTCGATTCTCTCTGCCGACTTCGCCCGCCTGGGCGAGGAAGTGGACAACGTTCTGGCCGCCGGGGCCGACATCGTGCACTTCGATGTCATGGACAACCACTACGTACCCAACCTGACCATCGGCCCGATGGTCTGCGCGGCGCTGCGCAAGTACGGCGTCACCGCGCCGATCGACGCGCATTTGATGGTCAGCCCGGTGGACCGCATCGTTGGTGACTTCATCGAAGCCGGCGCTACCTACATCACTTTCCACCCTGAAGCCACGCAGCACATTGACCGCTCCCTGCAATTGATCCGCGAAGGCGGTTGCAAGGCCGGCCTGGTGTTCAACCCGGCGACGCCCCTGGACGTGCTCAAGTACGTGATGGACAAGGTCGACATGATCCTGCTGATGAGCGTCAACCCTGGCTTCGGCGGGCAGAAGTTCATCCCGGGCACGCTCGACAAGCTGCGCGAAGCCCGTGCGTTGATCGATGCCTCGGGGCGTGACATCCGCCTGGAAATCGACGGTGGTGTGAATGTGAAGAATATCCGTGAAATCGCCGCGGCCGGCGCCGACACGTTTGTCGCGGGTTCGGCCATCTTCAACGCACCGGACTACGAAGAGGTGATTGCACAAATGCGCGCCGAACTGGCCCTGGCGCGCCCATGAGCGGTTTCGAGCAGCTGTTCCCCGGCAGCTTGCCGCGTCTGGTGATGTTCGACCTCGATGGCACATTGGTCGATTCGGTCCCGGACCTCGCGGCGGCGGTGGACACGATGCTGCTCAAGCTTGGACGCCCGCCTGCCGGCCTCGATTCGGTACGCCACTGGGTCGGCAATGGCGCGCCGATGCTGGTGCGCCGGGCCCTGGCCAATGACATCGATGCCCAAGGTGTCGATGATGCCGAGGCCGAGCGGGCGCTGGCGTTGTTCAATGAAGCCTACGAAGACAATCACCAACTGACGGTGGTCTACCCCGGCGTGCGCTCCACCCTCAAGTGGCTGCAAAAGCAGGGCGTGGAAATGGCCCTGATTACCAACAAACCGGAGCGCTTCGTTGCGCCGTTGCTGGACCAGATGAAAATCGGCCGCTATTTCCGCTGGATCATTGGCGGCGATACCTTACCGCAGAAAAAGCCTGATCCGGCCGCGCTGTTTTTCGTGATGAAAATGGCCAACATCCCGGCCTCTCAATCCTTGTTCGTCGGCGACTCGCGCAGCGATGTGCTGGCGGCCAAGGCGGCAGGGGTCAAATGTGTGGCACTGAGTTACGGCTACAACCACGGCCGCCCAATCGCCGAAGAATGTCCTGCCCTGGTAATCGACGATTTGCGCCTGTTAATTCCCGGTTGCCTGGACCCGGCCGCTGAGATAACGTTGCCCGACGCTGTTCAATCCTCTTCTGGAAACGCCATCGTGGTGGTCACTCGCAAACTCTGGATGAAAGTCATGAAGGCCCTGGCCCGCTGGCGTTGGCGCACCTGACGTGATCCCGGCCGGTTATCCGGCGCGTTTGCATACCTGACTGTCAGCTCCTCTTGCCACGAGGCACCCCATGAACCGCGAAGAATTCCTGCGTCTAGCCGCTGCCGGCTACAACCGCATCCCCCTTGCCTGTGAAACCCTGGCTGACTTCGACACGCCGCTGTCGATCTACCTCAAGTTGGCCGACCAGCCCAACTCCTACTTGCTCGAATCGGTGCAGGGCGGTGAGAAATGGGGCCGTTATTCCATCATCGGCCTGCCGTGCCGCACGGTGCTGCGGGTCCATGACCATCGCGTCAGCGTGACCCACGACGGTGTCGAAATCGAAAGCCTCGAAGTTGAAGACCCGCTGGCGTTCGTCGAAACCTTCAAGGCCCGCTACAACGTGCCGACCATCCCCGGCCTGCCGCGCTTCAACGGTGGCCTAGTGGGGTATTTCGGCTACGACTGCGTGCGTTACGTGGAAAAACGCCTGGGCACCTGCCCGAACCCCGATCCGCTGGGCGTGCCGGATATTTTGCTGATGGTGTCCGATGCGGTCGTCGTTTTCGACAACCTCGCCGGCAAGATGCACGCCATCGTCCTGGCCGATCCGTCCCAGGAAGATGCCTACGAGCAAGGTCAACAAAGCCTGCAAGCACTGTTGGAAAAGTTACGTCAGCCGATCGCTCCGCGTCCCGGCCTGGACTTCAGCAAGCAGTCGGCGACCGACCCGGTGTTTCGTTCCAGTTTCACCCAGGACGATTACGAACGGGCCGTCGATACCATCAAGGAGTACATCCTCGCGGGTGACTGCATGCAGGTCGTGCCGTCGCAACGGATGTCCATCGACTTCAAGGCGGCGCCCATCGATCTCTACCGGGCGCTGCGCTGCTTCAACCCGACGCCCTACATGTACTTCTTCAACTTCGGCGACTTCCATGTCGTGGGCAGTTCGCCGGAAGTGCTGGTGCGGGTCGAAGACAACCTGATCACCGTGCGGCCGATCGCCGGCACTCGCCCCCGTGGCGCTACGGAGGAAGCTGACCGGGCCTTGGAAGAGGATCTGCTGTCGGACGACAAGGAAATCGCCGAGCACCTGATGCTGATTGACCTGGGGCGCAACGACACCGGGCGGGTCTCGGAAATCGGCTCGGTGAAGCTCACCGAGAAGATGGTCATCGAGCGCTATTCCAACGTGATGCACATCGTCTCCAACGTCACCGGCCAATTGAAGGCCGGGCTGACGGCGATGGACGCCTTGCGGGCGATCCTGCCAGCGGGCACCTTGTCTGGCGCGCCGAAAATCCGCGCGATGGAAATCATCGACGAGCTGGAGCCGGTCAAGCGGGGCGTGTACGGCGGGGCCGTGGGTTACTTCGCCTGGAACGGCAACATGGACACTGCCATTGCCATTCGCACTGCCGTCATCAAGAACGGTGAACTGCACGTACAGGCCGGCGGCGGTATCGTCGCCGACTCGGTGCCGGCGCTGGAGTGGGAAGAAACCCTGAACAAGCGCCGGGCCATGTTCCGCGCCGTGGCGCTGGCCGAGCAGACTTCGAACGATTGAAAACCCTTCGACAACTCGATCAGTGTGTGTGGGAGCGAGCTTGCTCGCGATGAGGCCGTCATATTCAACCAACCAGTTGACTGACAGTCCGCTATCGCGAGCAAGCTCGCTCCCACAGGTTTTCTCGATCAGAAGTCCAGGCTGACGCCCAGGCTTACCCCTTGCTGGGTCATGTCATCATCCTTGCGCAGTGTATAACCACCCCGTAGCGCCAAGTCGTTGGTCAACTTGTGGCTGACCCCCAGGCTCAGGCGATTGAGGTGGCTCTGTGGCGTGTAGCCTTCCAGTGTGAAGTCATTGGCCGGCAGGCTGTTGAGGGCAATGTTCACCTTTTGCGTGTCGTCTTCGTACTCGCGTTCGTGGGCATACTCGCCAAACACCTGGGTCTGGCGGGTGATGTTGTATTTGCCCTGCAAGCCAATGCCCAGGCGTTTCGAGTCGCGGGTCTGGTCATCGAAGGTCAGGGCCGTGGAGCGGTTGCTCTTTTCCGAGTAGCCGTCGACTTCCACCTTCGCATAGTCAGCGCTGATAAACGGCGAGAGGTGCCATTCGCTGCCCGGCTGGGCAATGTCGTAGCCCACCCGCGTGCTGAATGCCCAGAGATGGCCGTCGGTGTCGCCTTTCTCCTGCGCTTCGTTGACGCCCAGGTCGAACTTGCGCTCCAGGTTGTCGTAGTCGAGCTTGCCGCCGGTCAGTGCCGCATCGGCCCACCAGCGGTTTTGCTGGAACTGGGCGAAAGCGGTCGCCAGGTAGCTATTGAGTTTGTACTTCGAATCGTTGTGGCCTGCTTCCATGTCCTGGCGGTAGAGGCCGGCGGCGACACCTACGCGCCACGCGTCGTTGAGGCGATAGCTGCCGCCAATGTTCAGGCTGTAGCCACTGCCATCGGCGCTGGCGCCGCTGTCCTGGCTGTCCATGTCCAGATGCTGACCACCGCCGGCCACGATGGCCCGCCATTGACCGACGGCCTGCCAGTTCTCCCAGTCCGATTGCCACTGGCTGCGTAACTCGTCCTGGTGAGCGCGCAGGGTCGAGTGGGCCATTTCCGGCAGCAACGTCAGCTCCCATGGTGCCGCGAGCAGGGAATAGGCGTAGTCGGCGATCAGTTTCTGTCCGGCTTCGGTCGGATGGACCGCGTCGTTGTAGATCAGCTTGGTGGGATCAGGCGTGGCGCTGTTGATGCCGTAGGTGGCGTTTTCGGTGCAGCCATTGCCAGTGAAGCAGGTCGCGGTGAGGTTCTCACCGATGGCGAGGCCGAATCTTGCCGGGTCGGCGAAGCTTTCCTTGAGCAACAGCGGAATGTTCAATGGAATGATTTCAGCGTCGATGCCTTGCAGTCGCGTGATCAGCTGCTGGTTGAACTGGTTGCCCAGTTGCGAAAAGAAGTCTTGCGAAGGGCTGCCGTTGAGGAAGGGCGTCAGGCCCAGGTCGGGTAACAGCCAGACCATCACATAGCGGGCACCGGCCGTTTGCAGCGCCTGGACACTGCTGGCCAGGCGGTCCGCGGCTTTACTCGCTTGCTCGGGGGTCAGCACTAGGCCTTGTAGGAAGTCGTTACCACCACCGGAAATGTAATACAGCGCATTTGGATCGGCGCGCAAGCCATTGGACTGCAGGTAGCCAGGACGGCTGCGCTCGCCGGTGTCGGACACGCCGGTAATCGATTTGAGGATCTGGTCGGTGCGATAACCGCCCACCGCCCAGTTGTTGCCGTCCGCCAGCCCCTGGTCGGCGCGGACCGCCGAAGTGGAAGCGGCAGTCTCGTCGGCGGAATAACCCAGGCGCCCACCGAGCAACTGGGTGGAGTTGGCGGAGTAGGCCTCGCCGCTGCCGTCGGTATAGATCGGACCGGTTCGGTTGGTATAGCGGGCTGTCGAGCCGGGCGGGCCGTTCGGGTCGGCGAGTTGGCCGGCGTCGTTGAGGCTGTCGCCGAATACGATGAACTTGGAGTAAGGGTTGGGGGCGGCGCTCGCCTGGGCGCAGGCCATCGCCAGCAGGCAACCGGCAATCGGTACGAACAACGTCTTCTTTATCATGGGAAAGTCCGTTTTTATCTTATTTTTGTTAGAAAACGAAACGACAGTACCAAAAACTTCCGGCATTCTGCCATCCATCTTGAATGTCGCGATTGTTTCAAAGCCCTTCGGGATCGCCCATATTGCGTGCTCCGCCCAGCTAAGCTACTGTGCCGGGACGTATGAACGAGACTTTCCCTGTGTCGATTGTCAGCAAACTTCTGGATCAAATGATCAAGGCACACGCCCGCTGGCGTTGGCGCGCCTGAACATTCTCCGCCGGCTTCGCCGGACCTGTACCGATTTGCCTTCTTTACCCGCTTGTAGAGCCGCTTCGCAGGGGCATCACTTGCCTCGCCAAGCGCAGCAGCGTGCGGGTCATTCTCTGAAGGCTGTATTTAAAGTCAGTGAATTCAATAGGTCGCTTACGCCATGTTGCTGATGATCGATAACTACGACTCTTTTACCTACAACGTTGTGCAGTACCTCGGCGAGCTGGGCTCCGAGGTCAAGGTCGTGCGCAACGACGAATTGACCATCGCCGAAATCGAAGCCCTCAAGCCTGAGCGCATCGTGGTTTCGCCCGGCCCATGCACGCCGACCGAAGCGGGCATTTCCATCGACGCCATCAAGTATTTCGCCGGCAAGCTGCCGATCCTCGGTGTCTGCCTGGGGCACCAGTCGATCGGCCAAGCGTTCGGCGGCGACGTGGTACGCGCCCGACAAGTCATGCACGGTAAGACTAGCCCGGTATTCCACGAGGACAAGGGCGTGTTCGAGGGGCTGAATCATCCGCTTACCGTAACCCGCTACCATTCCCTGGTGGTCAAGCGCGAAACTCTGCCTGACTGTCTGGAGTTGACGGCTTGGACCCAGTTTGAAGATGGCTCGGTCGATGAAATCATGGGCCTGCGCCACAAGACGCTGAATATCGAGGGTGTGCAATTTCATCCCGAGTCTATTCTCACCGAACAGGGCCACGAACTGTTCGCCAACTTCCTCAAACAAACCGGCGGCACGCGCTAAGGACTTTTCATGGATATCAAGACAGCCCTGAGCCGTATCGTCGGCCATCTCGACCTGAGCACCGACGAGATGCGCGACGTGATGCGCGAAATCATGACCGGCCAATGCACGGATGCACAGATCGGCGCGTTCATGATGGCCATGCGCATGAAGAGTGAGAGCATCGATGAAATCGTGGGTGCGGTTTCGGCGATGCGTGAGCTGGCGGACAAGGTCGAACTCAAGACGCTGGACGGTGTGGTGGATGTGGTCGGTACCGGCGGTGACGGCGCCAATATCTTCAACGTTTCCACGGCCTCGTCGTTTGTCGTCGCGGCGGCCGGTTGCACCGTTGCCAAACATGGCAATCGGGCAGTTTCCGGCAAGAGCGGCAGTGCCGATCTGCTGGAGGCAGCGGGCATTTACCTGAACCTGACGCCGGTCCAGGTGGCACGCTGTATCGATAACGTCGGCATCGGTTTCATGTTTGCCCAGACCCACCATAGCGCCATGAAACACGCCGCCGCGCCGCGCCGCGAGCTGGGGCTGCGTACGCTGTTCAACATGCTCGGCCCGCTTACGAATCCGGCCGGCGTGAAACATCAGGTAGTCGGTGTGTTCAGCCAGGCGTTGTGCCGACCATTGGCTGAAGTCTTGCAACGGCTGGGCAGCAAGCACGTACTGGTGGTCCATTCGAAGGATGGACTGGATGAGTTCAGCCTGGCGGCGCCTACATTCGTGGCCGAGCTAAAAAATGATCAGATCAGCGAGTATTGGGTCGAACCTGAAGACCTCGGTATGAAGAGCCAGAGCCTGCACGGGCTGGCAGTCGACGGCCCGGCCCAATCGCTGGAGCTGATTCGTGATGCCCTGGGGCGTCGCAAGACCGAGAATGGCCAGAAAGCCGCTGAGATGATCGTGCTCAATGCCGGTGCCGCGTTGTACGCCGCCGACCACGCCAGCAGCCTCAAGCAAGGCGTGGAACTGGCCCATGATGCGCTGCACACTGGGCTGGCCAGGGAAAAGCTTGAAGAGTTGGGTGCATTTACCGCCGTATTCAAAGTGGAGAACGAAGGATGAGCGTGCCAACGGTTCTGGAAAACATTCTGGCTCGCAAGGCCCAGGAAGTGGCCGAGCGCAGCGCTCGGGTCAGTCTGTCCGAGCTGGAAAGCCTAGCGCGTTCAGCGGATGCGCCGCGCGGCTTTGCCCAGGCTCTGATCGATCAGGCCAAGAAAAAACAGCCGGCGGTGATTGCTGAAATCAAGAAGGCATCCCCCAGCAAGGGCGTGATTCGTGAACACTTCGTCCCGGCCGAGATCGCGCGAAGCTACGAGAAGGGCGGTGCTACCTGCCTCTCGGTGCTGACCGACGTCGACTTTTTTCAAGGCGCTGACGACTACCTGAAACAGGCGCGGGCGGCATGCAAGCTGCCAGTGATCCGCAAGGATTTCATGATCGACCCGTACCAGATCGTCGAGGCGCGTGCGCTGGGCGCCGACTGCGTGCTGTTGATTGTTTCCGCCTTGGACGACGTGAAAATGGCCGAGCTGGCGGCCGTAGCCAAAAGCGTCGGGCTGGATGTCCTGGTGGAAGTCCACGACGGTGACGAGTTGGAACGAGCCCTGAAAACCCTCGATACCAAACTGGTCGGCGTGAACAATCGCAACCTGCACACTTTTGAAGTGAGCCTGGAAACCACTCTGGACCTGTTGCCACGCATTCCGCGCGATCGCCTGGTCATCACCGAAAGCGGCATTCTCAACCGGGCCGATGTCGAGCTGATGGAAGTCAGCGATGTGTATTCGTTCCTGGTGGGCGAAGCGTTCATGCGCGCCGAAAACCCGGGCGTGGAATTGCAGCGACTGTTCTTTCCTGAACGAGGCCTGCCGGTGAGCGGCTCGACGCTGGACTGATCCATGTCGCCTGTGATTTCCCTCACCGTCGAAGCTGGCCTGCAAGCCGAACAGGATCTGCTAGCCAGCATCTGCGCGGGCGACGCCGAGTTCGGCCTGCTGTTCTGGCAGCCCAACGACCGTGCGCTGGTCATGCCGCGCCGCTTGAGTCGCCTACCGGGGTTTGAATACGCTTGTGAAGTATCGGCTGCTCATGGCTGGCCTGTCTTGTTGCGTGAAACAGGTGGCGAACCGGTGCCGCAGTCGGTCGCTACGGTCAATATCGCCCTGGTCTACGCACCACCGCGCAGCGAAGGTGACCACGGACGTATCGAAACCGGCTATCGCCGGTTGTGCGATCCCATCTGTCAGCTGTTGGACGAGTTGGGCGGGGTGGCTTCGCTGGGAGAGGTGGAAGGGGCTTTTTGTGACGGGCGCTTCAACGTCAACCTCGACGGCCGGAAAATGGTGGGCACCGCCCAGCGCTGGCGCCAGAGCAAAGGGGGGCAGCGTCCGGTGGGGCTGGTTCATGGCGCGTTTTTGCTGGAGAACGAGCGCGAGTCCTTGGTCGCGGCAGTCAATCGCTTCAATGAGGCTTGCGGCCTGGAGCCGCGAGTGCGAGCCGAGAGCCATATTGCCCTGCATGAAAAATTCCCGGCGCCTCACGCGCTGGAGCGGCTCGACGCTTTGTACCGGGAGCTGCTGATCAATCTGCTGGGCGCCTAACGCGTTCCGAACACCACCATGGTCTTGCCTTTGACACTGACCAGGTTGCGCTCTTCCAGATCCTTGAGAACGCGACCGACCATTTCCCGCGAACAACCGACAATCCGACCAATCTCTTGGCGGGTCACCTTGATCTGCATCCCGTCCGGGTGGGTCATGGCATCGGGCTGCTTGCACAGTTCCAACAGGCAGCGTGCGACACGTCCGGTGACGTCAAAAAATGCGAGATCGCCGACCTTGCGGGTGGTATTGCGCAGGCGCTGTGCGATTTGTCCGCTGAGTACGTAAAGAATGTCCGGGTCTTGCAGGGACAGTTCTCGGAATTTGGCGTAGCTGATTTCCGCAACTTCACATTCAATCTTGGTCCGCACCCAGGCACTGCGTTCCTGTTCCTTGCCCGCCTGTTCGAATAACCCCAGCTCGCCAAAAAAATCCCCGGAGTTGAGATAGGCGATGATCATTTCCCGACCGTCGTCATCTTCTATGAGGATAGTGACCGACCCCTTGATGATGAAAAACAACGTCTCGGAACGATCTCCTGCACAAATGATGTTGTGTTTGGCTGGATAGCGGCGGCGCTGGCAATGCATCAAGAGTTTGTCGAGATTCTTGATCTTGAACGTGGGAGTAATGGCAACCATGGTTGTATCCCGAAAGACTGCGCAGTGTGATGGTTTGGTTTTTTTATAGACGCGAATGGCTATCGCTAAAAGCTGGCCATGCGCCAGCGAGTTGGCGTATGGCCAGCTTAACAGAGGCGTCCTTAATTGATTTGAGAATTTACCTACGTGCTGTCAGGTCAGGTCTCCTAAGACGGAGAGCGGTCATGCCGGAGCGCTGTGCTAAGCTGGCGACCCTTTTTTAACAGTGGAGTCTTGGCGATGAAGGCACGCATCCAATGGGCTGGCGAAGCCATGTTCCTCGGTGAGTCAGGCAGTGGTCATGTGGTCGTCATGGACGGCCCGCCAGAGGCCGGTGGGCGGAACCTGGGGGTTCGGCCGATGGAGATGCTCCTGCTGGGCGTGGGCGGTTGCAGTAACTTCGACGTGGTCAGCATTCTCAAAAAGTCCCGCCAGGCCGTCGAAAGCTGCGAAGCTTTCCTGGAGGCAGAGCGCGCCACTGAAGATCCCAAAGTGTTTACCAAGATCCACATGCACTTCGTGGTGAAGGGGCGAGCCCTGAAGGAAGCCCAGGTCAAGCGCGCCATTGAGCTGTCCGCCGAGAAGTACTGCTCGGCTTCGATCATGCTCGGCGCCGCGGGGGTCGAAATCACCCACGATTATGAAATCATCGAGTTGGGTTGAGTCGATAGCCGACGGGCCGTATTGAAGTTTTCGGAAATTAAAAAGGCGACTTCCCTTGGGGGAGTCGCCTTTTTAATTTCCGGGGGAACGAGCTGGTCAGTCCCCAATTGCCGTCAAATCCGATAAGTGCTCTTGGTCATGACCTTGGCCAGCAGGCTCATGCCGAACTTGACCGGGGCCGGAAAACGGAAGCCACCGGCCTCAAGTGCACTCTCGGCGTGGTGTTCCTCATCCACGCGCATCTGCTCAAGGATCGCCCGGGATTTTTCATCCTCGGCTGGCAGTTGTTCGAGATGTTCATTCAAATGCTTGCACACTTGATGTTCAGTCGCCGCAACGAATCCGAGGCTGACTTTGTCGCTGATCAGCCCGGCAACGGCCCCGATCCCGAATGACATGCCATAGAACAGCGGGTTCAGGACGCTGGTATGGCTGCCCAATTGGCGAATCCGTTGTTCACACCAGACCAGATGGTCGATTTCTTCCTCGGCGGCATGCTCCATTGCTTCACGCACTTGCGGTAGCTTCGCTGTCAGCGCCTGGCCCTGATACAGCGCCTGGGCACAGACTTCGCCGGTGTGGTTGATACGCATCAGTCCGGCGACGTGGCGGGTTTGCTCGTCACTCAGTTGCGCGTCTGGCTGCACGATAGCCGGTGATGGGCGGTACGGCTGGCCACTGAAGGGCAGCAGGGTGCGCATCGCGGTATCGGCTTGCAGCAACAGACGGTCAATCGGCGAGTAGTGACGTTGGGTAGTCATGCTTACCTCCGGGAAAAATCACAGCGACCAGTTTAACTCAATCGACCGCTGAAGATTTGCGTTGGGTCAGGTGTCTCAGCCCGGTGGCCAGTTCATCTGGCGCTGCCCCAGCACATGCATATGAATGTGATAGACCGTTTGCCCGCCCAGTTCATTGCAATTCATCACCACACGAAAACCTTCTTCACAGCCCAATTCAAGGGCCAGGCGCTGCGCAGTGAACAAAATGTGTCCAGCCAGGCCTTTGTCTTCCTCGGCCAGGTCATTGAGGGTGCGAATCGGCTTTTTCGGTATGACCAAAAAATGTACAGGGGCTTGCGGGGCGATGTCGTGGAAGGCCAGTACCTGGTCATCCTCGTAAATGATCTTCGCCGGAATTTCCCGGTTGATGATCTTGGTGAACAGAGTATCCACAGCTGTTTTCTCCATTGGGTTCGTCGAGGTCGGGGGGCGTGAAGGCTCCGATTGAGGCGACTGATAGTTCAACTTGAAGGGATCAGCGCGGGCAATAGGCCTTGTTGATCATGCCGGCGATGGTTCGGACCAGCCATCGCGAGCCCAGGCGCGGCAGTGCGGCCAGCCAGCGGTTGCGGCGTCCGGGAATAATGATGGCGCGGTTGCGGTCCAGCGCGCGCACGGCGTACAGGGCCACTTCTTCGGGGCTCATCAGTGACTTGCTGTCGATGAGCTTCTGTTCGTCCATCTGCGCCCTGGAAAAGAAGCCGGTCCGGGTCGGACCAGGGCAAAGCACCGAGACCTTGATCGCGCATTTCTTCAGCTCGACCCGCAGGGCTTCGGAGAAGTGCAGCACATAGGCCTTGCTGGCGTAATAGGTACTCATCCAGGGGCCGGGCTGGAACGCGGCGATCGAGGCGACGTTGAGGATCTGGCCGCCGCCAAGCAGCGCCATGCTGTTACCGATGGCATGACAAAGCCGTGTCAGGGCGAGGATATTGACTTCGATCAGGTCCTGCTCGGTCATCCAGTCCTGGCCCAGGAACGGCCCGCTGGTGCCGATGCCTGCGCAATTGACCAGCAGGTCGATCTGCCGCTCGCCTTCCTCCAGTTCCAGGAGAAAACCTGAAAGCCTCAGCGGTTCGCTCAGGTCACAAGCCCGGAACAATACCTCCACGCCAAACCGCTGAGTCAGTTCGATTGCAATACTTTCCAGCCGATCACGCTGTCGAGCCACCAGTATCAGGTTGCGGCCGCGCCGGGCCAGCGCTTCGGCCATGGCCAGGCCAATGCCGCTGGAAGCGCCAGTGATCAGTGCGTAACGGGTCATGCAGTTCTCCATCGCAACAGCCCGCCGCCAGTTGACTGGGCTGTCACCGGCATGAAGCGCGCTTATTGTTCCTCTTCTTCTTCATAGTCTACAGAAGGTGGAGCCGGCTCGGCTGCCTCGACGGCGGGCTCTTCAGAGGTTTCGTTGCTGTATTCACTGCTTTCATAGCTGCTCAGGCTGCTGCTGTCGTAGTCCTCCTGAAGGGCCCCGAAGATGCCGGCAAAGGTAGCCATGAAAATCAGGACGATCATCACCAGCCAGAGCGAGGCCAGCAATTTGACCGCAGTGGTATTGCGCGGCGGCGGGGGGCCGTACTGGTTTGCGCCGGTATTGCCCGGAGCGATGATGAGGATGAAGGGGAAGATGCTGCCCACGAAGGGAACCAGGTTGATCAGCCACAACCACCCCGACCAGCCCAGATCATGCAGGCGCTGGACGTTGAACTGGATGCTCACGAAGGCAAAGGCAAGGACGACGACTGCGGCGAGCAGGCCGCCGACGATGAGTCCCGCGACCGAGTCGGAAGCCAGCAGCCAGGCCGTGGCCAACCAGAAGCCTATGCCGACCAAGGGCAGTAGGGCCAAGGTCAACACCATGGTCCAGGCCAGGTAGCGCAGGCGTCCGATACGCCCGTCGAAGCTGAAGGGCTTGAGCGTGCCGTACTCTGCAAGCGCTTCACCGACTTCGGCGCGGGGAGGCGCGTACGGCGAGGCGGGCTCGACGATCGAATCGGGATGGCGTCCACTCGGTTGCCGTGGTGCCTCCTGTACCTCGCCAAGGTTCAGTTGGACGACGGGTTCGGCTTCGATCCTGGCATCGATCCCGCTCTTGTTGAGCGCTTCCAGGTACTGTTGCGCCTCGCTCTGGGACAGGTTGCTTTTGAGGGCTACCTTGCGCCCGGTGAACAGTCGTTCAATGGCGCTGATATCGCTTTTGAACAGTTCGGCGAGGTTGAGTTTGGCGGTGGTGGTATCGACGCCAGGCATCAGGCCGCCGTCGAATACGATGTTGAAACGGGTTTCGCTCATGCCCGGCATCCTTGTCTCTAGAGAGTTGAATAGTTGTTTTGTTCAGGCTGATTCAGCGGGGCCATTGCCCGCCAAGCTGCGCCGCCCGTGCTTGTGCCTGACGGTATTCTTCATCCAGGCGTGCCACTAACTGATCGATGCTGGGCAAATCATCGATTTCACCCACGCCCTGGCCCGCGGACCATACGGTTTTCCAGGCCTTGGCTTCATCGTTCAGCGGTTTGAGTTTCGAGCCAAAATCCACCTCGCCCTTGTTCTGCAGAGCGGTCAGATCGAAACCGGCATTCTCCAGGCTCTGGCGCATGAAACTGGCCGGCACTCCAGATACAGCGGGAGTATGCACGATGTCTGCGGCTCTGGATGTGAGCAACATCTCTTTATAAGCTTCAGGGGCGTGGCTTTCGCTCGTAGCGATAAAGCGCGTACCGAAGTAGGCCAGATCGGCGCCGAGCAATTGTGCAGCCAGAATCTGGTGACCGTGGTTCAGGCATCCTGCAAGCAGTAAGGTCTTATCAAAAAACTGCCGGATCTCGGCAATCAATGAGAACGGGCTCCAGGTCCCGGCGTGTCCGCCTGCACCGGCGGCAACGGCGATCAAGCCATCGACACCGGCTTCGGCGGCTTTCTCGGCATGACGCCGGGTCGTCACGTCATGGAACACCAGCCCGCCATAAGCATGGACGGCATCCACCAACTCCTTCACCGCGCCCAGGCTGGTGATGACAATCGGCACCTTGTGTTCGATGCAGATGGCCAGGTCGGCTTGAAGCCGCGGGTTGCTGTGATGGACGATCAGGTTCACAGCGTAGGGTGCCGGATTTTCCAGGGTCGCCAGGCCTGCTTCGATTTCCGCCAACCAGGCCTTGAAGCCACTGCTTTCGCGCTGGTTCAACGCCGGAAAACTACCGACGATGCCGTTACGGCAGCAGGCCAGCACCAGTTGTGGATTGGAAATCAGGAACATTGGCGCTGCCACGACGGGCAGGCGCAAGCGTTGTTCAAGCAGAGCGGGCAACGACATCGCAAGTACCCCGGATAATGGACGCTGATTGGAGATTAGAACGGTCGGACGACAACCAGAATTACGATAGCCAGCAATATCAGAACCGGCACTTCATTGAACCAGCGATAAAAGACATGGCTGCGGGTGTTTTCGCCACGGGCGAAGCGCTTTACCTGGGCGCCGCACATATGGTGGTAACCGATCAGCAGCACGACCAGGGTCAGCTTGGCGTGCATCCAGCCACCTTGGGTGAAGTAGGCGCCGGCGTTGAGGCTGAGCAGCCAGATGCCGAATACCAGGGTGGCAATCATCGCCGGGCCCATGATGCCGCGATACAACTTGCGCTCCATGACGCTGAAGCGCTCCTTGCTGACGCTGTCTTCGCTTTGGGCGTGATAGACAAACAGGCGAGGCAGGTAGAACAGGCCGGCGAACCAGCAGACCATGCTGACGATGTGAAGTGCTTTGAGCCACAGATAGAGCATTTTTAGTTATTCCCAGGATTCACGGTAGCCCGATAGTAGAGGTTAGAGCGTCCGCACGTCACCTTGGCGGTTGTCGCCGGGCCCTGCGGCCCCTATCATCGACGGCTTTCCAGTGGGTTCGTTGAGGGCAGGTTTATGGTCAAGGTCGGTATCGTCGGCGGCACGGGGTACACCGGTGTCGAACTGCTGCGTCTGTTGGCACAGCATCCGCAAGCTGAGGTGGTGGTCATCACTTCCCGATCCGAGGCCGGCCTGGCCGTCGCCGACATGTACCCGAACCTGCGAGGCCATTACGACGGCCTGGCGTTCAGCGTTCCGGACGTCAAGACCCTTGGCGCCTGCGATGTGGTGTTCTTCGCCACGCCCCACGGTGTCGCCCACGCCCTGGCGGGTGAACTGCTGGCTGCCGGGACCAAGGTCATCGACCTGTCGGCGGACTTCCGCCTGCAGGACGCTGATGAATGGGCCAAGTGGTACGGTCAACCTCACGGCGCGCCGGATCTGCTCGACGAGGCGGTCTATGGATTGCCGGAAGTCAATCGCGAGAAAATCAAGCAGGCTCGACTGATCGCGGTACCAGGTTGCTATCCGACGGCAACTCAGCTGGGGTTCCTGCCGTTGCTCGAGGCCGGTCTTGCCGATGCTTCGCGTCTGATTGCCGACTGCAAGTCCGGTGTCAGCGGTGCCGGGCGTGGCGCCAGTGTCGGTTCGCTTTACTCCGAGACGTCGGAAAGCATGAAGGCGTACGCGGTCAAGGGGCATCGCCATCTGCCGGAGATTCGCCAGGGGCTGCGCCGGGCTGCGGGCAAGGAGGTCGGCCTGACCTTCGTGCCGCACCTGACGCCGATGAATCGTGGCATCCACTCCACTCTTTATGCAACCGTCGTCGATCGTTCGGTGGATCTGCAGGCGTTGTTTGAAAAGCGTTACGCCAACGAACCGTTCGTCGACGTAATGCCGGCCGGCAGCCACCCGGAAACTCGCAGCGTGCGCGGTGCGAACGTTTGCCGGATCGCCGTGCATCGTCCGCAGGACGGTGATCTGGTGGTGGTGTTGTCGGTCATCGATAACCTGGTCAAGGGCGCGTCCGGCCAGGCGGTGCAGAACCTGAACATCCTGTTCGGGCTGGATGAGCGCCTGGGGCTGTCCCATGCGGGGATGTTGCCGTAACGGCAGTTAAAAGCTGCAAGCTTTAAGCTACAAGCTTGCAGCCTTTAACTTGTAGCTTGCCGCTGCTCTTCAAATAGTTGACCGATTTTCTAGGAGAAGCGGATAATGCCCGCCATCACGCATTATGGCGGCGTAAGCGCCGGGAGATATTCAGCATGAGCGTCGAAACCTTCACCCCCACGGCTTTGCAATTCACCCACGGTGCCGCGCACAAGGTGAAGAGCCTGGTCGATGAAGAGGGCAATGATCGTTTGAAGCTGCGCGTATTTGTTACGGGTGGCGGTTGTTCCGGCTTCCAGTATGGCTTTACTTTCGATGAGGAAGTGGCCGAAGACGACACCATCGTCGAGCGCGAAGGTGTCAGCCTGGTGGTCGATCCAATGAGCTTCCAGTACCTGGCAGGTGCCGAGGTGGATTATCAGGAAGGCTTGGAAGGCTCGCGGTTCGTGATCAAGAACCCAAACGCGACCACGACTTGTGGGTGCGGTTCTTCGTTCTCGATCTGAGACGGCTCCAATAAAAACGCCGCAGTGCCTTACGGCCCTGCGGCGTTTTTTTGTCCGTAATCTTTCTCAGGCCGGGTAGATGGCGCCGAGTACGCGCAAGCCACAGGCGCCAGTAACACTCGGACGATTGCCCGGAATGCCTTCAAGGCAGCAATGGGCGAGCCAGGCGAAAGCCATGGCTTCGACCCAGTCCGGGTCCACGCCATACACCGCCGTACTGCTGACCTTGGTATCCGGCAGCAACTCAGCCAGGCGCTTCATCAGCGCCTGGTTGTGCGCGCCGCCGCCACAGACCAGCAACTCTTGAGTATTGGACTGGGCATGTTGAAGGGATTCGACGATGGTCAGGGCAGTCAGTTCGAGCAGCGTCGCCTGTACGTCTTCCGGGGCGAAGGTTGGCAACTGCGACAAATGCTGACTCAGCCAAGGCAGGTTGAAGACCTCACGGCCGGTACTTTTCGGCCCCTTGGTGACGAAAAAAGGATCGCTGAGCAGTGCCTTGAGCAGGGCTGGCTCGACTTTCCCGCTGGCAGCCCATTGACCGTCCCGATCGAAATGCTCGCCTCGTTGTTGGTGTATCCAGGCATCGAGCAATACGTTGCCTGGACCACAGTCGAAACCAGCTACTGGTTTTGCGGGCTCTATCAGGCTGAGATTGCTGAAACCGCCGACATTCAGCACGGCGCGATTGCCGACTCGTTCTTCGAACAGTGCTTCGTGAAATGCCGGAACCAGCGGGGCGCCTTGTCCACCGGCGGCGACGTCGCGGCTGCGGAAGTCGCTGACGACGGCGATGCCGGTCAACTCACTCAACAAGGCCGGATTGCCAATCTGTACAGTAAATCCGCGGGTTGGTTCATGGCGGATGGTCTGGCCGTGGCTGCCGACCGCCGTGATGTCTTCAGGCTTGAGTTTCTGTTCGTTGAGCAGGGTATGGATACCCTGTGCAGCCAGCTTTACCCAGCTTTGCTGGGCAATGGCGGAGCGGGCGATCTCATCGGGCCCGCTGCTGCACAATCCGAGCAATTCGGCGCGCAGGACGGCGGGCATCGGAATGTAGTGCGTGGCGATCAATTTGATCGCCGGGGTCAGTTCGATCAGTGCGATGTCCAAGCCATCCAGGCTGGTCCCGGACATCACACCGATATAGAGCGCCATGCTTAGCGCTTGCTCGAGGCCAGCATGGTGGCTTTCTCTTGATCCATGCGAGCCATCAAGGGTTGGCTTTGGGCCAGGAAGCGCGCGCGCTCGGCCTTGGCGATCGGATCGGCCATCGGCAGTTTCTGGCCTAGTGGGTCGACGTGGACGCCGTTGACCTGGAACTCATAATGCAAGTGCGGTCCGGTGGACAGGCCGGTAGTGCCGATGTATCCAATAACCTGGCCTTGCTTGACAGTGCCGCCTGTCTTCACGCCTTTGGCGAAGCCCTGCATGTGGCCGTACAGCGTGCGATAGGTATTGCCGTGCTGGATGATCACGGTGTTGCCATAACCGCCACGACGTCCGGCAAGCAATACCTTGCCGTCGCCGGCGGCCTTGATTGGCGTACCGCGGGGGGCGGCGTAGTCGACACCTTTATGGGCGCGGATCTTGTTCAGGATTGGATGCTTGCGACCGGCGGAGAACTTCGAGCTGATACGGGCGAAATCAACCGGTGTACGGATGAAGGCCTTGCGCATGCTGTTGCCGTCGGCAGTGTAGTAGCTGCTGTTGCCTTGCTTGTTGGTGTAGCGCACTGCGGTGTACGTCTTGCCACGGTTGGTGAAGCGCGCGGAAAGAATCGGACCGTTGCCGACACTCTTGCCATTGACCACTTTTTGCTCATAGATGATGTCGAACTCGTCACCCTGGCGAATGTCCTGGGCGAAGTCGATGTCGTAGCCAAATACGCTGGCCATGTCCATGGTCAGGCTATGGGAAAGGCCGGCACGAGCAGCCGACTGGGACAATGAGCTGTTGATGACGCCATGAACGTAGGCCGAGCGAACGGTAGGCTTGGCGGTGACGCGGTTAAATACATACCCCTTGTCGTTTTTGGTCAGGGTGATGCTTTCCAGGTCGCTCAGCTTGGTGTGCAGGTTGGTCAGCTGTCCGTCTGGATTGAGTTCGAATTCGAGTTTCTGGCCGCGCTGCAGTTGAGTGAACTGCTTGGCTTGCTTGTCGCTGGCCAGGATTTCATGGACCGAAGTCGAGGGCAGGCCAACCTTTTCGAAGAGGGTGGAAAGTGTGTCGCCCTTGGCAACAATCACTTCGCGATGGTCTGGTCCCTTCTTTTCTTCTGCAACAGGCGCTTCTACCTGAGCGGCTGCCTCGGTGGTGTCTTGCGGGCTGTTTTCAATCTGCGCAAAAGGAGAGGCGGCCGGTTCGTTTGTGGCTTGAACGGCTTCGGCGGCGTCTTGTTCTTGTGTCAGTTGTTCAGCAGGGCTTTCCAGTTCAAGACTCAGAGTCGTCTTTTTGGCTTCAACATCGCTGGAGGGAAACACCAGGAGCGCCAGGCTAAGGAGGGCTGCGATGCCACTTGCGGCAAGCAGGTGGGTCTTTGGGTAAAGCGGTGGCGCTTTAGACGGTTCTGTGGTCATAGGTAATTTTGACTTTTGAAAAGATGAATTGGAAAAGATGAATGACATGATGAAGATGAAATAACTGTATAAAATATAACCAAATCCCCTGCGAAGCAAGCCCGCGGACGCTCTGTTCTGTGGATTGGCGTCCGCGCGCCGGGCAAACCTTGTATTTGGTGCGCGATCTTGTATGGTTGGGGCCCTTTGAATCTGAGCCTTACGGGTCTGTTATGAAGTCGGTTGAAGAGCAGCTAGCGCTGATCAAACGTGGTGCGGAAGAACTGTTGGTCGAGTCCGAGCTGATCGAAAAGCTCAAGCGCGGGCAGCCGCTGCGTATCAAGGCCGGTTTCGATCCAACGGCGCCCGATCTGCACCTGGGTCATACCGTGCTTATTAATAAGCTGCGCCAGTTCCAGGATCTGGGGCACCAGGTCATCTTCCTTATAGGTGACTTCACCGGGATGATCGGTGATCCAAGTGGCAAGAGTGCTACGCGCCCACCGCTGACTCGTGAGCAGGTTCTCGATAATGCCGAGACCTACAAGACTCAGGTTTTCAAGATTCTTGATCCGGCCAAGACTGAAGTGGCTTTCAACTCCACTTGGATGGATCAAATGGGGCCGGCGGATTTCATTCGCCTGACGTCTCAGTACACCGTAGCTCGTATGCTCGAGCGCGATGATTTCGACAAGCGCTATAAATCCAATCAGCCAATTGCCATCCATGAGTTCCTCTACCCGCTTGTACAGGGTTATGACTCGGTCGCGTTGCGCGCGGACGTTGAGCTCGGCGGTACTGACCAGAAGTTCAACCTGTTGATGGGGCGTGAGTTGCAGCGTGGCTATGGTCAGGAGGCGCAATGCATTCTGACCATGCCATTGCTGGAAGGTCTGGATGGCGTGAAGAAGATGTCCAAGTCGCTGGGCAACTACGTAGGTATTCAGGAAGCGCCCGGCGTCATGTACAGCAAACTGGTCTCCATTCCTGATGTGCTGATGTGGCGTTACTTCGAGCTGTTGAGCTTCCGGTCCATGGATGAGATCAATGCGTTCCGTGCCGATGTCGAGGCGGGAGCCAATCCGCGAGACATCAAGATCAAGCTGGCCGAAGAGATTGTTGCTCGTTTCCACGGTGAGGAGGCTGCGGCCAATGCTCATCGCGCGGCGGGTAATCGTATGAAGGATGGTGAGCTGCCGGATGATCTGCCGGAGATCGAGCTGACTGCTGCCGAGGATATGCCGATTGCGGCAGTCCTTAATAAAGCAGGCTTGGTCAAGAACGCTGCGGTGGCGCGAGATCTCCTGGGCTCGGGTGGTGTGCGTATAGATGGTGTAGTTGTGGATCGCGCCTATATATATGAGCTGGGTTCTACTCATGTATGTCAGGCCGGCAAGAAGGCTTTTGCGCGTATTACGCTGAAATCTGAATAAAGCTGAAAATAGGTGTTGACGGCAGATTCTGGAAGTCTATAATTCGCCCCACTTCCGGCGCAGTCGAAACGGAAAACTTCTTGAGATTCAATGAGTTAAGTAGGTTTCGAAGGTGCGGGGCTTCAGTTTATCGAAGCCCGGAAGGAGCAGGTGGAGCGGTGTTGTTTGGCTCTATCGGCGGTTCGATCTTCTCGGTCGAAAGCGGTGAAAAAGAGGTGTTGACAGCAGCGAGTAACGCTGTAGAATTCGCCTCCCGCTAACGAGAGATCGGAAGCGCAAGTGGTTGAAGTTGTTGATGTTTCCGAAGCGAAACTTTGAAAATTTCTGAAAATAACCGCTTGACAGATACACGAGGCGCTGTAGAATGCGCGCCTCGGTTGAGGCGAAAGACTCAGCCAGCCGCTCTTTAACAACTGAATCAAGCAATTCGTGTGGGTGCTTG
>NZ_FMTR01000056.1:0-1148 GCF_900100135.1 Pseudomonas sp. NFACC05-1
GGCTTTTCCGATTTCGAAGACGCCTTGAGCCAAACCTATCGCGAGTGGGAATACTGCGTGCAGTATCGCGAGACCAGTTTCGACTTTGTCAGCCGGCTGATGGAGCAGGAAGGCATCTACTACTTCTTCCGCCACGAGCAGGGCCGCCATGTGCTGGTGCTGGCCGACGCCTACGGCGCCCACACCAAGGCACCCGGCTACGGCTCGGTGCCCTACTACCCGAAGAACGAACAACAGCGCGAGCGCGACCACATCCACGACTGGCACCTGGCCCAGGAAGTCCAGCCCGGTTCGCTTGAGCTCAACGACTACGACTTCCAACGCCCCAGCGCACGCATCGACGTGCGCTCGGCCATGCCGCGCCCACACACGGCTGGCGACTATCCGCTGTACGACTACCCCGGCACTTACGTGCAAAGCACCGACGGCGAACACTACGCCCGCACCCGCATCGAAGCCTTGCAGAGCCTGCACGAACAGGTGGAACTGGCCGGCAACGCCCGTGGCCTGGGCTCGGGGCATCTGTTCAGCCTCACCGGCTTCAGCCGCCAGGACCAGAACCGCGAATACCTGATCGTCGGCGCCCGCTACTACCTTTCCCAGGAAAGTGGTGAGACCGGCGGCGGCGCGCCGACCGCGCAGTTCGAAAGCAGCTTGACCTGCATCGACGCCCAGCAGAGTTATCGCCCACTGGCGACTACCCACCGCCCGATCGTCAAGGGCCCGCAAACCGCGTTGGTCGTGGGCCCCAAGGGTGAGGAAATCTGGACCGATCAGTTTGGCCGGGTGAAGGTGCATTTCTACTGGGACCGGCACGACCAATCCAACGAAAACAGCTCATGCTGGATTCGGGTGTCGCAATCCTGGGCCGGCAAAAACTGGGGCTCGATGCAGATCCCGCGCATCGGGCAGGAAGTGATCGTGAGCTTTCTCGAGGGCGACCCGGACCGGCCGATCATCACCGGTCGCGTTTACAACGCGGAACAGACCGTACCCTACGACCTGCCTGAAAACGCGACCCAGAGCGGCATGAAAAGCCGTTCGAGCAAGGGTGGCACGCCAGCGAATTTCAACGAAATCCGCATGGAAGACAAGAAAGGCGCCGAGCAGCTGTACATCCATGCCGAGCGCAACCAGGACATCGTGGT
>NZ_FMTR01000028.1:0-73256 GCF_900100135.1 Pseudomonas sp. NFACC05-1
CAGCCCCAAAGCAGTGAACTCAATCTATCTGGTACACCGAGTTGTCTGGTTTGGGGGCCGCTTCGCAGCCCAGCGGGAGCAAGCTCCCTCGCCACGGGTGAACAGCGTCAACCGCGTTGGCCGTCTCGCCTGTTGTTCGCTGTCAAAGCTCGCCTGGGCTGATGTCCAGGTGCAGCCACTTCTTGTTTGCCATCCCTCGCCACATGCCTCTACGCCTCGCCAAGGCCCTTGCGTATCAATGGACGCCTCGGACGAGACGACCATTTATCGCCGATTAAGAATTTGATAGCTTCAGTTCTCATTTGATCTGCCGCTATATCGGTTTGTTGCCGGCCCGAAACGTGCTTCCTCACTTGGCAATTGCGCGACAGCGACCTGGCTAAACACAAAAAGAGACCTGGCGAATGGACAACGGACGATACGAAAGGCAGGTATTGACGGCGGCAGGCGCGGCGGCGTCCGAGCCGTTGCCGCATATTCTGCTGATCGACGATGTCCCCGAAGACATTCGCGCCACGCTCATCCTGTTGAAGACCCAGCCCTGGCGCATTTCCCTGGCCAGCGATGCCTACCAGGGTTATCAACGCGCCCTTGCCCTGCGTCCCGACCTGATCGTCCTGGATGTGCACATGCCGCAAATGGACGGCTTCAGCCTGTGCCGGTTATTACGCGAGGCACCGGCCACCCGGCATACCCCGATCCTGTTTCTGTCCTCGGCCAATACGTCGTTGGAGCGGTTGGAAGGGTTGACCGTGGGCGCGGTGGACTACATCCCCAAATCCTGCGCCCCCGAGGAAGTCCTGGCGCGCATCAGGATTCATCTGCAATTGACCTGGCGAGCGCCGCCGGCCATTGCGGACAACCCGGCCGATCCGGAACCGCAAGGCGATGAAATCGTGCTGCGCGCCGCGATGCGACTGATCGAAAACCAGCTGGACGACATCCCGTCCCTGGGCATGCTCGCGCAAAAAGTCGGCACTCATGAAAAGCGCCTCTCCGCCATTTTCCGCGAACACCTGGGGATGACCGTGTTTGCCTACATTCGCGACGCGCGATTGCGGCGCGGCCAGGAACTGCTCTCCGAAAGCGCCATGAGTGTGCAGGACGTCGCCGAAGTGGTGGGCTTTCGCAATGCCTGCAACTTCACTACGGCGTTTCGACAGCGAATCGGCATGACGCCCAGCCAGTTTCGCCAGCAGACCCTGGGCCTCGTTGATGCAGAGTCGGTCGGGCGCGCCTGATGCGGCTCCTACAGTGCCTGGTGCTGACGATTGCCTTGTTGTCCGCCGGGCTGCTACACGCCGCGCCCGTGGAGCTGTGCCGGGCTGACCGTCTGGACCTGATGCCTGCGGCGCAGATTTTCGAAGACGCCCAGGCCCACTTGAGCCTCGAAGAAGTCGCCCGACTGCCCGACACCCATTTCAACCCCGCAACCCCGCGCTGGCCGAGCCAAGGTTACAGCCGCTCCGCCTTCTGGTTGAAATGGCACCTCACGAATTCCAGCGATGCGGCGTGTTCGCGCTTGCTGGTGGTCGGGGCGCCGCGCCTGGACGACATCCGCGTCTATCAATCTTCAGCCGGGCGCTGGCGTGATGCCCACGCCGGAGGCGTCTATCCCTTGGCCGAATGGCCCCAACCGGCGGCGCGCCAACCGGCGTTCCCGGTCTCGCTGGCGGCGGGGGAGAGCGTCACGGTGTTCGTCCGCGTGACGAGCCATTTCCAGCTGTTGCTGGAGCCGGAACTGTGGTCCGAACCGGCGCTGCTGCGCAGTCAGCAACAGACTTACCTGAGCGACGGGCTCGCCCTCGGCATCGTCCTGCTGGTCGTGCCGTTCGGCTTCATCGTCGGCTGGATCCTGCGCTCCCGATTGCTGAGCGTGAATGCGGGCGCGGTCCTGAGCTATATCCTGCTGACCTGCATCCTCAACGGCTACCTGATCTACTGGCCCACCGCGCTGGGCTGGACCCGGGAGCTGCTGACCTGCGCCAGCGCAATCTCGTTCGTCCTGTTTCTCGCCTACTTCCGCGTGCTGTTGCAGGTGTCCGCATTGCCCAAAGTCATTGGCTGGAGCTATTGGCTGCCGCTGTCGGGATGTGTGCTCGGCCGGCTCTGGTGGCTAAAAGTCGATTCCGTCCAAGGCGCGCAGGTCGTCCAGATATCCCTCATGAGTTTCTACGGGGTGCTGCTCGTCACGCTGTTCATGGCCTGGCGCAGACGACTGAGCTACAGCTGGCTGGCCTGGCTGGTGTCGGGGCTCTTGCTTGCACAATTGCTGATGCGGATGCTTTTCCCCCAGGAGCAATTGCCCTGGCAGTCGCCCCAAAGCAAATACAGCTTATCGTCCACACTGCCAGGCGTGGCGTTGCTGGTGTGCACGTTGATCATGGAAGTGGCCCGCAGCCGCAACCGCGAAAAGCACGCCCTGGCCACCCTCGAACAACAGCGCCAGGCCGAGCACGAACGCCTGGAAAGCACCGTGGCGCTGCGCACGTCGCAGTTGCGCGACTCCCTGGCGGCCCGCAGCGCGTTGATGGCGCGCATCAGCCACGACCTGCGTTCGCCGCTGGTGCGCATCATCGACTATGCGCGCCTGTTGCACGCCGGGCCCAACCGCGACTATCAGGCCACGATCGAGCGCAACGCCCGCCAGCAACTGGAGCTGATTGACGAGATGCTCGAGTTTTCCCGTGGCGAGCTGGAGCAAATGCAACTGACCCTCGCGCCGGGCTACCTATACGGGTTCCTCAACGAGATAGCAGGCGAAGCGGGCTTTCTCGCCGCACGCCAGGGCAACACCTTCGAAGCTGTGCTGGCAGACGACCTGCCGCCACTGGTGGAGGCCGACTTCAAACGCCTTCGGCAGGTGCTCATGAACCTGCTGGCGAACGCGGCGAAATTCACCCTCAACGGCCAGATCCGCTTCGAAGTGGATTGGGCCCCGGGCGCGACCACAGATACCGTGGAACTGCGCTTCAGCGTAATCGACACCGGCATCGGCATCGACCCGCAAGAATTCGAACAACTGCTGCAACCGTTCCGCCGCGGCCGCAATGCCCAGCGCTATGAAGGCAGCGGGCTGGGCCTGTCCATCGTCACGCAACTGCTGGAACGCATGGACAGCCGCCTCGAACCCCAAGCCACCGGGCAGGGCAGCCACTTCAGCTTTCGCCTGCAATTGAATTGCGCCCAAGAACACGACCTGGAAAACGGCATCGTCGACAACAATGCCACGCCGTTCGACGGCCAGGGTAAACACGTTCTGCTGGTGGACGACGTCGAGCAGAACAGCGAATGGCTCTACGACCTGCTGGCCGGTTACGGTTTCGATGTCAGCATCGCAACGAACGGTCAAGACGCTTTGGCCTGCCTGGCTGAGCAGCCAATCGACCTGCTGATCAGCGACCAGATGATGCCCGGCATGGACGGTTGGGCGCTGCTGCGCCAGGTGCGCGAGCGTTGGCGCCATCTGCCGGTGATGCTCTATTCGGCGGTGCCGCCCCGCAGGCCGCAGGATTATCCCGAGGGCCTGGCCTTCGACGCGGTCCTGCTCAAGCCCGCCGACAGCCGTGAATTGCTGGCGCGGGTCAAGGCACTGGCCTGCCCGGACAGCACGCGTCGCGCATTGGCTCGGGAGCACTAGCATGCCGGGTTTGGGTCATCGGCTGCTCTTGCTCGGCAGCCTTTCGATGTTGCCCTGGGCGTCGGTCCAGGCCGAACAAGCGGCGCCCAGCGCCCTCACGCTCGACGCCACCACCGTCACCGCTCGCCGCCGCGAGGAAGACCCGCAAGACGTGCCGATCCCGATCAACGTCCTCTACGGCGAGCAACTGGACGAGGCCGGCCTGCACTCTCTTCGAGACATTCAACAGCGCGTGCCCGGCCTGGTGGTCTCCGGCCACGACGCCCGTTACGCCGGCTTCGGCCTGCGCGGCTTCGGCGCCACCGCCTACAACGATGGCCTGGAAGGCAGCGTCGGCACCTATGTCGATGGCGTCTACCAGGCGCGCCAGGGCATGGCCTTCACCGAGTTGATGGACATCGAGCGCATCGAAGTACTGCGCGGGCCGCAAGGCACCTTGTTCGGCAAGAACACCACCGCTGGCGCGCTGAACATCATCACCCGGCAACCGACCTTCGAGCCCGAAGCCAACCTCGAAGCCAGCTATGGCGAGCGCGGCCTGCGGGAATATCGTGGGACGGTATCCGGGCCGTTGCAGGACGATGTGCTGGCTGGCCGACTCAATGTTTTCGACAGCGCCACCGATGGCGCCGTGGAAAACCTGCAAGACGGCGCCCGCCTCGGCGACGCCGACAGCCATGGCCTGCGTGGGCAATTGCTGTGGACGCCGACCCCGGACTTCAGCGCCCGCCTGATCGCCGACTATGCCGAGCAAAACGAAGCCGGCAACGTTCTGCTGGTCAATCACTACAGCCAACAGACCCGCAAGCGCGCCCAGTTCCTCGGCTATCCATTGTCGGAGCCCGACCCTTACAAGCGTGAGGCACGCATCGACGCGCCGGGGCATCCGCAAACCCTGCAGAACGGTGTCTCACTGGAATTGAATTGGGACCTCGACGAGGCGATGCGCCTGACCAGCATCACCGCCTACCGCGACTGGGACTACCGCGCCACCCGTGACAGCGACAGCACCGCGCTGTCCGTGGCCGAGTCTGAAACCGAGCTGGGCCACCGGCAGTTCAGCCAGGAATGGCGCCTGTCCGGCACGGTCGGTTCGTCCGTCGACTATGTGGCCGGGCTCTATTACCTGCGCCAACAGCTCGACCGCGAGATAGACGCCGAATTTGGCCAGGACGCCGCGCCCTGGTTCGTCGGCGATCAGTTGGAAGCCTTGCGCAAGCTCTACGGCATCACCTTCACCGACCCGAAGCAGGTGCCGGCGATGCTGCTGGACGGCGCCCGGCAACGCTATGACGGCGAGCAAAAGGGCGACAGTCGAGCCATTTTCGGCCAGGTTTCCTGGCGCCCGATCGAACCACTGGAACTCACCGGCGGCCTGCGCTACAGCCAGGAGCGCAAGGACGGCTGGATCTCCCGCGACGTCAGCAACCTCGCCCCGCTGACGGGTTTGCCTGCGGTGTTCCAGGCCGGTGGACTGTTGCTGCGCGACATTGCCCTCGGTGGTGGTTACTACCGCGAGGATTCGATAAAGGAAAACAACGTCTCCAGCCTCCTCAGCGCCAGCTACCGCTTCAGCGATGCGGTGATGGGCTACGTCAGTTGGTCGCGGGGCTACAAGGCCGGCGGCATCAACTTCGACGTGGTCGGCCCGTTCACCGCGCCCACCTTCGAGCCGGAGCGGGCCACGTCGTTGGAGCTGGGCATGAAGACGCGCTTCTGGGACGAGCGCGCATTGCTCGACCTCGCCGTCTACCAGACCGACGTCGACAACTACCAGGCGCTTACCTACAGCCCGCCGACGACCATGTTCGCGCCACCGCTGCGGGACAATCTGATCAATGTCGGCAAGGTTCGCCTGCGCGGCATCGAGCTGGACTCCGCCTGGCAACTCACCCCGCGACTCACCGGGCGCCTGGGCCTGGCCTGGAGCGATGCACGCTACCGCAGCTTCCCCAACGCCCCGTGCCCGCCGGCCTCGGGCCAATGGACCTGCGACCTCAGCGGCGACCGGCTCTACAACGCGCCGGAATGGAACCTCAGCAGCGGCCTCGACCACACCCATCCGCTGCCCTACGGGCTGGAAGCCTTCAGCGGCATCGACTACAGCTTCCGCACCGGCTACTCCGGCACCCTCGAAGGCGGCGAAGGCAGCTATCAACCCAGCTACGGCCTCACCAACCTGCGTCTGGGCCTGCGCAGCCAGGACCGCGCCTGGGAAGTGGAGGGCTGGGTGCGCAACGTCTTCGACCGCAACTACATCACCGCCGTCTATTCACTGCTCGGCGCCGGTGACTATGGCGTCATGACCGGCAGCGAAAGAACCCTCGGCACCACCGTCAGGCTCCGCTATTGAGCGAAATAAACCGCGTCGGACAAAACGCCAGACGATTGCCGCCGGCCTTTTTCGACAGGTACATCGCCTGGTCCGCCTTGCTGATCAGCCCATCGACTTCCTGCCCATGCTCCGGAAAGAACGCCACGCCGATACTGGCGGCAATCTCCACCGTTTGCGCGCCAATCAGGATCGGCGCATTGGCCGCCGCCAGCATCCGCTTGAGCAACGGCTCGCTGTCCTCCACCGCCTGCAAACCCACCAGCCCCGCCACGAATTCATCGCCACCGAGGCGCGCCAACGTATCGCCCTCACGCAACGTCGCATTGATCCGCGCCGCGACAATCTGCAACACCCGATCCCCCCAGTCATGCCCGTAACTGTCGTTAAGCGCCTTGAACCCGTCCAGATCAATGAACGCAATGGCCACCTTGTGCTGGTGAATCCGCGCCTTGCCCAGCGCCTGGCGCATCCGCTCGGCCAACAGCAAGCGATTGGGCAGCTGTGTGAGGGCGTCATAACGGGCATCGCGCTCCAGTAACTGAAGGCGTTGCTTCACCTGCGTCATGTCGCTGAGCAGTGCCACATAGTGCTGCACATTACCGTGACGGTCATGCACGGCACTGATGCTGATGCGCGACGTCATCTCCCGACCATCCTTGTGATGGCTCTGAACTTCACCGGACCAATGCCCGTGGAAATCCAGCGCATTCTTCATCGGCGCATAAAACGCCGCGAGCCGACGCACCATGCGATGGGAGTTCAACTCCCGGCCCTGCACCTCGTCTTGCCCGTAACCGGTGAGGCGGGTGAAGGCTTCGTTGACGCTGATGACCCGACCGTACGGATCGACGAGGATGATGCCTTCGCGGGCGTGGCTGAACACGGTGGCGGCTAGCTCTGGGCAGACGATGTTGAGGCGACGGTCCAGGGTGGCTTCGTCGCGGGTTGCCGGCCACATAGCGGAATCAAAGCCCTGCTGGGCCAGATAGCTGACCAGGGACGAGAGCGACTTGTGCAGGCGGGTCAGGGCATTCGTGGCGAGCCGGGAATTGAGGCAGTAGCCGCGAATGAAGGTGCGTAGGTTCATGGGGTTTATAAGGTGCTGGCGATAAGGGGCGGGCTAGCGAAGTGGGCATTATCGAGGCGCGGATTGGCCGGGGACTTTGCTGCAGCGGATGGGAGATTTGCGGGAAGGGATGGAACGGAAAGATTTTTATGCCGGGTCTGTCAGACGTTGGACGGCTAGGCTCATGAGCCGACGTCGTCTTGCGCCATTGCCTACAACTACGCCAGAATCCGCCGGCTTGTGCGCCTTGGGTTGCGTCGGTAGTTTGGGACCTGTCACTGCTCATCAGTGATCGGGTTTAGTCGCCCGTCGTTGCTAAGTCGCTCAAGCGTTCATCAGTCAGGTATCCCCATCCCTGCACTCGATGGTGGCTGTGCGCAGGGCGCCCTCGGGCGCGCCGATTTCTTAGCTCGTCGGTCGACTAACCTGCGTACAGCTACCTCCCAATCGTTTAGTCGCGAGCGGGACGTAGCCCAACCCAAAGAGAGCTAAGGCTATGGTCAAAATTACACCGAATCCTCCAGTTACAGATACAGATGAACCCACATCACGTGCCCAATCGGCTCGCAACAAAAAGCTCGACGAAGCGGCCACTCGTGCCCTGGATTACTACTTGAAGCCCAAGCCTAAGGGCGAAACGTCTGATAAGTCGGACTCCATTTTACGGATCGACCCTGGGGCTGATTCTGAATGTTTGCTTGCGAACCTCAGTGAGAACCTGGCGTCGGCGAATGCCATGATCAACGATTTGGCGTTTGATCTGGACGGGGCTCGGCGGCATGTGGCGTTGGGGATTTTGCAGGTGATCGAGGTGAGTGAGCTGTTGGCGAATCGGGCGTTGGATATTGTCGAGGTGAGGTAGCGACTCAGTTACGGCGGTATAAGAATAAGGTCTTGTCTAACAAGACCTTATTCAAAAAATGACCGCATTCGTCATTCAAGGCAGACGATTTGAACGATGCGGTTATCACCATGAATGGTTGTGTGAGTCCACTCTTCTATGGTCGTTATCTGCTGTGGTGACAGGTCGTAGACAAAGCAAAAATCTTCAGGCTTTGTCCAGCCCATAAGTGCGGCCAACGGGTCCATGTATACGCTTGGGACTTCCACGGTCTGTATTAGCTCTTCGGTAGTCTGGTCAAAAATTTCAACGACGGGCTTCATTTTTCTACTTTCCTTGTCGGATCGGCGGGTTTGGTTTGTTCGCCAGTTATCGGATCGAACTCGCCAAGGTGTTGACCCTGTTTTGTGTACAGCTCTACGGCGCCGTGCTGTGAGTCCCATTCATAAATTTTGCCTTTACGATCCTTCCATCTTCGACGTTTAACGCCGCCACCACGTACAAAGGTTTTGGAAGGGGCAATCGTAGCGTCTGGAAACGCTGGAAGCAGCGAGGGGGGCTTGTAGTACTTATGATCCCCCGGAACACTCAAAACCACATAAACCGGCCGAACCCCCGAATCCGCCGGAAACACCAGAATGAAATCCCTGTACTCCGGCGGATAGATCGGGTCGACGATGATGCTGTCGGCCACTGGCGTCGGCGGATAGATCCAGATATGAGGCGCCTGTGGCGCTGCTTCCAGGGCGGGGATGCCGAGGGTGTCGGACGGGGCGGTGGCCGGGGTCCAGATCAGTTCGATGCCATCACCCAGGTCGGCGATGAACTGGTCGGCGCGAGGGGTGAACTGGACGACTTCGACCATTTCCCAATCACGGTTCTGACCGGTGTAGAAGCCATAGCCCTTGAGGCTGCCGTCGGCCTGCTGCTCGATGCTCAGGCGCATGCGGCTGCGGGCCTGCTTGAGGTGACGTAGCTGGTCTTCGCTGTAAAGCGCGCTGTCGCCCAGGCTGGAAGGCCAGAGCAGGGCAACGATGCCTGTCAGCAGGGCAGCGCCGACGGTGCCGCCGGTAACTGCAGCCGAGGAAGTCGCCGAACCGCCTAGCGCGAGCCTGCCCAAGGCAACGGGTGCCGTGCCAGAGCCGATCTGCTTGAGGGGGATCGCGCCAGATGGATCGGCGCTGCGACCGCCGAGCCACATGAGTTCGCCGTACTGCTTGATCAGATCTGCCGGGACGTAGCCGCTGGGGTTGCTGTAATCGATGATGCCGTTGGGGAGCTTGCAGCTCTTGGCAAACACGCTTCCGGTTACGGTGGGTAGCGGCTTGTTAGCCGCCGTGGCCCAGCGCTCTCGTTCATAGGCTGCCTGCCGGGCAAGCATGGCTTCGTACGCTTGCTGCCGGGCTTCGCGCTCGGCCAGTTCGCTGGCGGTCATGTCCCGATAAGTGACGTAATGCCCATCACCACCGGGCGGGTTTCGAACCTGGGGGATGTCTTTTTTGCGTGTCGCCACGTAGTGAGTCTCGTCCAGTGAGTGCGGGACAGACGCTAACGCGGGAAGAGAGGGGCGCGATGTAGGCGGTTTCTTGAAGTGGTTGTTCCGGTTTCCTCAATGCAGGTAGGGCCGATTTCCATTTGCGAAAAGCCCATCAGCTAAGACAAACTCCCCGTCTTCCCAGACTCGATAAGGACGCGAGCATTGAAGTTTGAAACCGGACAGTTTTCCAGCAGCTATGGAGTTATCTTCAGCGTATCGCGCTTCACCCTGTCAGCCGATGAACGGGGTAGCCTCAGGGAGCTGCATTTTGGTGAAGCTAAAGCCGCCCACTATGAAGTGAGCAACCGGGTGGTAGAGCTCTACGACAAAATGCTTGCCAAGGATTTACCCTGCCAAATGATGGTCGGGATCTCCAAACCCTTGACCCGGCAGCAGGGGGATTTACTCAACGCCCAACGAATGAGTATCGCCAACCTCACCAGCGGTGTTTTCGCCGCAGCGGCAGGCAAGTTCATGCCCGCCGCGGTCATCCCTGTGGGTTGGGCCGTCCGCGAGTTCACACTAGGCAAATTGCCGACCTATCACGCCGGCGATGTCATCGTCAGCCTGGATGCGCAGGTCAGCGGTGGCATCGGTCCGCAACACTCCGGATCCTCCATGATCATCAAGACTCAGGGCGGCTAGGACGATGAACGAATATGGCCTATACGCCCTGGCGTACGCAGTGTTCCTGTTGTTGTTTTTCTATATGAAATCCTACGGCCTCAGGAAATGGCTAGGCATTGCCCTGGTCGCTCTGGGGTTTGCGAGTATTTTTGCGCTGCCGTCTTTCATCTCCGGTTTTGACCTGGGTATCGTCTCGACCAGTGCAATTGGCATTGGAGCGGCGCTATTTTTTAGCCGGGCACGGTATATGGCGTGAGCACAACCCGACCAAACCTGGCGCTGTCATCCTGCGGCGTAATCGCCAGCAACTGATCGAGGCGAATCTCCAGGCGACCGTCCGCAGTTTCCACATCAAGAAACTCCTCCCGCGTGGAGGCGGTCCGCGTGGTGATCGCTCGGGCGGTCAGGCGTTGGCCGTCAATCAGCTCAATGTTCAACATGTAGCCGTACAGGCAGGCAATCTCCAGGTAATCATGCAGATCGCAGTTCAACGGTTGATAGGTCTTCATCTCAAGTGACCTCCAATGGAGCGAGCAGACAGGTTAGAGCGCCACCTGTCCGTCGCAAGATTAGAACTCTGAATCAGAGCAGTTGCTTCAACATCGTCTGCAGTTGCTGGTTACGCGCCTCATCCAATGGAAAAACCGGCAGGCGCGGATCGCCAACCTCCAGGCCAAGCGTACGCAAACCGGCCTTGATGGTGGCGGGCAAACCGCCCTTGAGGATGAAATCCAGCAGCGGCAATTGACGATAGAACAACGCCCGGGCCTCGCTCAGGTCGTTGGCCAGTACGGCGGCGTACAGGTCGAGGTTGAGCTGCGGGATCAGGTTCGGCGCGGCGGTGCACCAGCCCTTGGCGCCGGCGGCGAAGGCTTCCAGCGCCAGGGGGTTGCAACCGTTGTAGAACGGCACCTGGCCTTCGCCCAGCAACTGCAGCTTGTGCATGCGCTGAATGTCGCCAGTGCTTTCCTTGACCATGGTGACGTTATCCACCGCGTTGAAAATCCGCAAAATCAGCTCCACCGACATGTCGATGCCGCTGGTGGCGGGGTTGTTGTAGAGCATGATGGGCAGGTCGATGCTGGCGCCGATGGCCTGGTAGTGCGCGAGGATTTCCGCCTCGCTCAGTTTCCAGTAAGAGGCCGGCAACACCATCACCACATCGGCGCCCTTCGCCTGGGCAAAACGCGCGCGGCGTACCGCCTTGGCGGTGGTCAGGTCAGACACGCTGACCACGGTCGGCACCCGGCCGGCGACGCGGGCGATGCTGAACTCGCTGACCTGGTCCCACTCGGCGTCGCTCAGGTAGGCGCCTTCGCCGGTGCTGCCCAGGGGCGCGATGGCATGCACGCCGCTGTCGATCAGACGGTCGATGGACCGGCCCAGGGCGTCCAGGTCCAAGCCCTGGCCGTCGGTGGAGAAGGGCGTGATGGTGTAGCCGATGATGCCGTGGATGTTGGGGGTAGACATGGCTTCGCTCCTGGTGGGTTCAGTTCAAGCAATCGGCGTGTTGGCGCAGACTCTGCCGGGCGTAGTAGTTGAAGGCGGCCGCGTGGCGCTTGGGCCGGGCGATCCAGTCGTGGGCTTCGCGGCCCAGGTGAGGCAGGATCGGTTTCACCTCGCCGGCGGCCATGGCCAGCAATTGCAGCTTCGCGGCGCGTTCGATCAGTTGGGCGATGTTGCAGGCTTCTTCCACGGTGGCACCGGTGGACAACTGGCCGTGGTGGGAAAGCAGGATGGCGCGCTTGTCACCCAAGGCACCGGCGATCAATTCGCCTTCCTCGTTGCCCACCGGCACCCCCGGCCAGCCCTCCAGGAAGGCGCAGTCGTCATACAGCGGGCAGAGGTCCATGTGGGAAATCTGCAGCGGCACTTCCAGCATCGACAGCGCGGCGATGTGGGTCGGGTGGGTGTGGATGATGCAATTCACATCCGGCCGGGCGCGGTAGACCCAGGTGTGAAAGCGGTTGGCCGGGTTGGGCATGCCATGGCCCTCCAGCACCTCGAGGTCTTCATTGACCAGCAACAGGTTACCGGCGGTGATTTCATCGAAGCCCAGGCCCAGTTGCTGGGTGTAATAGGTGCCCGGTTGCGACCCGCGCGCGGTAATCTGCCCCGCCAGTCCTGAGTCGTGACCGTTCTCGAACAGGATGCGGCAGGTCAGGGCCAGCTTTTGTCGCACAGTCCACGTATTATCCGGCAGTGTTTTCTGCATCTGGTTAACAGCATGCTGGACCAGCTGGTCCTTGGGCGTCGCCAGTGTCTTGCTCATATCCGTTCTCCTGATTCGTTCTTTGACCATTCTTGATCCGCGTCATGGAAGCTGTGAAAGGAAGGTGCTAATGACACTAAATAGACTATATGACACAAAGTGTCATTTGCAATCGCAGATTGTCCGTTTCTCTGGAAATGTTGGTTACCTATGTCCATTCGCTTGAAATTGCTCAGGAAAAAACTCGGCATGACACTGGACGTCCTGGCCGAAAAAACCGGGATGACCAAGAGCTACCTGTCCAAGGTGGAGCGGGGCTTGAGCACGCCCTCCATCGCCACGGCACTCAAGCTCGCCAAGGCCCTGAGCGTGAAAGTCGAAGAGCTGTTCTCCGAAGAAACCGTCTCCCTCGACAGCTACAGCCTGGTGCGCAGCGAAGACCGCCAATCCCTCGCGGTGAGCAGCGGCAGCTCCGAATACGCGGTATTGGCCCATCAAGTGTCCGAACGCAGCCTGCTGCCCTTCATCCTCTATCCGGCGAGCGAATTCACGGCCCATCACGCGTTCAAGGAACACACCGGAGAGGAGTTCCTGTTCGTGCACGAGGGCCAGGTGGAAGTGGACTTCATGAACGAGCGCGTGCTGCTGAACCGTGGCGATGCCCTGCATTTCAACGCGCAGAAACCCCATCGGCTGCGTTCGGTAGGCGACGTCCAGGCGCAGTTGTTGGTGGTGGTCCACAGCGATGAGTCGTCGGAAAAGGGCGAGGGCGCCTAGCGGCTCCACTCACAACGCAATTCAGGAAGCAAACCACCGTGGCGAGGGAGCTTGCTCCCGCTGGGCTGCGCAGCAGCCCCCTCCAATGACCGCCCCGCCACAAATCTTCCGACAACCTCAACTGAACGGCATCGAGCACCTGCCCGGACCAGGCGAGCGGCGTCTGTCAGTAAAGACCGACAGACACCAGCGACGAAGGCCCGCCAAGCCACAGCGCCTTGCGCCTTTGCCTACAACTACGCCAGAATCCGCCGGCTTGTGCGCCTGGGGTTGCGTCGGTAGTTTTGGACCTGTCACTGATGGTCAGTGATCGGGTTTAGCAGCTCGCGGTGAAACAGGTTGTGCAAGGCGTCATCCAGTCAGGATTCCCATCCTGCACTTGATGGTGGCTGTGCGCAGGGCGTCCTCGGACGCGCCGGTTTCTTGTTTCCCCGGTCTGCTAACCTGCGTACAGCTGCCTCCCATCGTTTAGCAGCGAGCGGGTGATGGCTCCTACTACAGGAAGCAAGACGATGGTAAAAGTTACTCCGAATCCTCCTGCGGCAGATGAACCTACATCCCGTGCCCAGTCCGCCCGCAACAAGAAAATCGACGACGCTGCCACGCGAGCGTTGGATTACTACCTGAAGCCTAAGCCTAAGAGCGAAACGTCTGACAAGTCGGACTCCATTTTTCGGATTGATCCGGGGGGTGATTCTGAGTGTTTGCTTGCGAATCTCAGTGAGAACCTAGCTTCGGCGAATGCCATGATCAGTGATTTGGCGTTTGATCTGGATGGGTCGAGGCGGAGGGTTGCGTTGGGGATTTTGCAGGTGATTGAGGTGAGTGAGCTGTTGGCGAATCGGGCTTTGGATATTGTTGAGGTGAGGTAGGGCAGCGGCGCTACGTGCTGCCTGGATTGGAAAAAGGTCTTGCTCAGCGAGACCTTTTTTGCTCGAGGAGGCCTCGCGTGTTCTATATATCCTAAGATTCAGGCTAATTCTGAATTTTGGGATATAAGCAGGGATACACGCTGCTGTCTATTGGGATATTTTCTGGGTTTTATTCAATTTCCTTGAGTCGGTGCAGCTGAGAGTTAGAAACAATAGTGTAGTAGTTTTTAACTCGGCCAATAATTACTGCTAATAGGGGGACGCCATGCTCGCCGCTCATAGCCTTCCAAGTAGATAAGTCAGTAAGCGATGGAGTAGGGAAGTCCTCAGGATGGGTGTGCCATTCGCCTAAATAATTATCTTCCCCATTGCTCTGGCTCCAGTATTCGCCAAGGATAATATCATGGCCAAATTCCTTGCGATCAAAGCGGCAGCGAGAGCGTCTGTCGTTGCATTGAGGAGTGGTAATTGCAACTATCTCCATATTGGAGCTACGACGCTTGCCTATTATTATTCCACCTGATTCCAGGTCTCTAGAATATAGTTGTTTGTGTTTGTCTAGTGTGTTTATCAGTGTCGTAGGGAAAATAACTAAAGTGCCACCGTCTGTCATCATGGTTTTGTATTGCATATTGGGCACAGTGCTCTTTTTTTTGGTGAAATAGGTTTGACTACTTTACCTGTGTCGTAATCTATGAGAATACTTCTGAGTGTAGGGTTGGGTTTTCCCACCGCCCAAGCTGTTGCCAACTCAGCAGCAAGCGCAGCTGCATGAATCGCAGCAGGGACAGAAAAAGGAACTAGCCATTCGCCACAAGAGCCAAGGTGTTTATAGTTAAGTTCATAGTCAGCTCGCATCAACGAGAACGATGATCCTGGGGTTGCATGATCTAGGCAGTGGAGGCATGCATTAGAGTCGCCGTCCATAAGATATGCCTGAGCTCCACATCCTGCGCCGGAAACCCACGAATAAATTATTGGCGGTAAGCCCGTAGTTACTTTTACTTCACTAAAAAATTGCGATAACCCCTGATTTCCGGTCGCGTCGATAATGAGATCGTAATGTTTTATTGAAGTTGTGTCCCTCAGGCGTGTTGTAGATGATGAAACGTTTATTTCTGGATATTTTCCGGAAAGTTCACGCTCTAATGCGTTGGCCTTGAATTCTCCAATTTGTCCGAATCCGAGATAATGCCGACCTAGGTTTCCAACTGACAAACGGTCATGGTCTATAAGCGTGAGTCTGCCTCCGAGAAAGCCCGCCCCTTGTTTAGCCAGTAAATCACTTAGAAAACCACCAACTGCACCACATCCGATCAAAGCAATGGTTTTTCCGGAAAGATTGCGTTTGTCTCCGGTTAAGTTTCTATTTATCCAGGATTCAGGGTCGGAGGGAATGGGTGTGAGTCGTATAACCTGAACGTTAATTGCGTGAGCTTTCATAACTGCACGCATGAATCTATCAGGGCTTGAAGCCTTTAGTAGTTTTCGAACTAGCTTGAGGTCGAGAAATATCGCACAAGATGTGTTAATGGCGCGAACAAGGATAAAAACATTATTGGACTTGGCCCTAAATGCGTCCTTGATGGATTCAAGGACGCCGTTGCGCGCATCATTATCTATAGATGCTAACCAAAGCGATAAGAACTTAAGATTTTTAGGGGGCCAATTTAGCGGAAACGCTCCAAGAGGAGATTTTATGTCGACAATACGCAGTAGGACATTGGAAAAAAGATCTTTAACCCCCCAAGCTTTATAACGCTCTGCGAAACTAGAATTATTTTCTCCTAGTATCCATATGACCTCTTGCCGATTGTCCGTCTTTGGAAGCTCGACAATACAAGCATTTTTGTGTAGTCCAGGCTTTATGCTTAGGGGGATGTCCAGAAGTACGTCGAGCCCATCCCAGTAAACTGGAAATTCGTCGCGAGTATCCTCAATCGTTTTGTTGTCTATAATCCTGGCAATTAGCTTTTCTGCCAGAGCTACGCATCCCAAGACGCCAGCACCTAGTTTGTCCCGAGTTAAATAAGCTTGGTCTCGTCCTATGTAGCATAGAAATCCGTCACTACTGAGATGTGCGCAAGCCTTTGGGAAGTTTTCAGGGCGTTCCAATAGCTGAATTAATGGAAGGGAGACTAAAGTTTTGTCCTGGATATAAAGCCTAACTCTAATTGATGTTTTTCCAGCAAAAAGAGTGCCTGAATAGATGGGGAGTGGAGTACTTCTCTCAAGTTTGAAATCACGCCCCCGGAGTGCTTGATGAACGTCACTAAGGTCCATCTTTATGCTGATGTCCTATTGCCCACAGGAAGAATCGCAGGTGTTCTGTCGGGCGAATCTGATTTAACCGTTTCTACGACAACTCGAGTAGCGTCATTCGGAAATCTTGTGCCAAACTCCGAAATTAGTAGGTCGCATGATTCTTGTGGGGTAGTTGAACCCTGAATAGCTTTCTGCATTGTCAACGCAAGTTTTTTGAAGCGCTGGATGACTTCTTCTCGAATACCATCTTCATCCAAACGCTCGGCGAGGTCTTCTTGTTCCTCATCGGGCTTATCAAGTGTTGTTGGATTTATCAGCTTGCCAGATAAAATATCAGGAAGTCTGCTTACAACTCCAAGCAAAGCTAAATCATCGCGAGCATATATTTGTGTGTCATAAGCCTTTGCGGCGGCAACCATAAGCAAAATGGATTTAGGATCGCCTTTTGTCCAAGTCTGGTGATCCCGCCAACCCTTCAGATAGCGCATAATATGCCTAAGCTGTTCCGACTTCAGTGCGATTTCACCGTTCACCCAGTCCTTAACAGGGCGGGGATCATTATCTCGCCAACCTCGATTTTTTGTCGCCATAAGAACGCCATGGGTAGGCATTAGGTCCCAATTGTCATCTTCAGGCGCTTGATCCGCAGCGTAACCCTCAAAGCGGGCCTTCAGAATATATTCTCGAGCCTCTCGCAGCTTCTCGAATTCTCCATCAGGGATGCTATATACAGGAACGTCAATGTGCTTATCTGACGCGATCTCAATACGAGTACAGTTAGGATTGTCGTCATATAGAGTCCAACCGTCCGTTTCATCAGCGAGTTCCCTTAGAACTTTTTCAACACTATTAAATAACGCAGTGCTAACCACTGACGGAGGTTCTTGTTCCAAGTAACTGAATGGGAGATAGGTACCGTCGTCCAAATCCGCTTGTTGAGGAGCACGGCATGGAGAGTTTAGCGTCTTATATGCCCACGAGCCTTGAGTGAAAAAGCGGGGCGCACGGACTCGCTCGTCGGTACGTAGCTCGTTCTGAAGGACACCGGGGAGTCGTGTCCTCAACCTATCTCGGATGCGCGTGCGTGCGCTCTGCATCTGGGTCCGTTCATCCTCTTCAAGCGTCAGCTCGGTGAGGTAGGTATCGTCGTAAACGGTGCTACGAAAGAGGCTATGAAGGTTGAACGTGGGCATAGGAGCGAACCCTTGAGGGGAGATTGGATCCACTATATGCTGTGATGGCACTTTCTGTCCAACACAACATAAGGGGGCGGGATGTACCCAGTTTTTGGGTTACAACGCCTTTTTGTGTAGCGATTTCTTTCTCGCGTTTTGGATGGCCGAGACAAGCTTGGGAATCGCGGCGGTTTCTTTATTTTGGAAGACAAGTGCGGAGTTTTTACCACTGTGTTTTTACTCGGTAGTATTCTATTTGTTTTTAAAAAAAGTGTGTAGATTTTATGACCGGCTTACCTCTAGCGCATATCTAGACTTGTTGGGTCGATAGGCCGGGACGCTCGAATCAAACGCAAATATTCAATTGGCAGTTGAAAGCGATGCAAAATCAATAGATAAAATTTTTGAAGCGTCCGAAGTGTATGGGAGTAAAGGGGCAGGTCGAAGTGTTAATAAAGTCAGCGCTGAGTTTGATTGATCTTTCCGTAGGAGTAAAATCGAGCAAGTAACGCATTCTCACCGTCGGTATGTAGTATGGTTGCGAGCTTCATAAGTTGTATTGTGTTTATAGATTGAATAGAAAGAGATTCGCTGCTGACGATGGGGCGCACCATAGGGAACTGTCGAGCTTGATATTCGCTGTGACCGAAGCGTGTTGGTAATGGAAGGAGTATATTGGACTATAAGAAGCTGGCGAAATGGACGCAATACAGCGGGTAGGTTGCCCTTAAAAAGGTTTCTGGTGAATAATTGAGTGTGACTTTACTAAGAAAGGACGCCGTAAAATGCTAAATCATGAGTATGCTTTGTTGGGTGGAATAAATAGAGCGTTTATTGGTCGTTACATTGGAGTTGCCGCTAGCATTATTTCAGGAGTTATCGTTTTTTTGCTGCTTTCTTTAGTGGATCTGGCTTCGGCTTTTGGAATGTCTGTTAATTTGCCACCTACTGCACTTTCATTGGTCGGTGCGGGCGTGGTTTTCTCCGTTTTATACATGTTGTTCGATAAATTTGTATGGCGATGGAGCCTTGCAACCAAGTGGCTCAAGGTCGCGGATCTCTCCGGTGAGTGGATTTGCAATGGAAAAACTTTAAACGAAAACGGAGAGGTTCGATATGAATGGAACGCAGATGTCACGATTTGCCAGACGTGGGATAAAATTCGCGTCAGGCTAAAGACTTCTCAGTCTGGATCTAATAGCATTGCCGCTGCTTTGTTATATGATGAGGCAGACGGGTATCGTCTCCTTTATAACTATAGAAATGATCCAAGGGTAGATCAGCCGGAGCTGCGCAGTCATGTAGGGTTCGCCAATGTATTGTTTGATAAGAGTCTATTGGTCGGTAGTGGTGAATACTTCAATGGGCATGGTCGCCCAACCTTTGGTAGGATGGAGTTTGCTAGAAAGACTCCTGCGGCAGCTGAGAAAGTATGAGTCTGATCGATTGATGACGAATCATGGTGCATATTTTTAGGTTAAGTTAAGGAAGGTCAATGTTGTGGGTTGATAACTTGTTATCCGCACTCCTTAATAGGCGAGCTAGCGATTTTTCGGGATTGGGTATTGTCTTCTATAGGAGTCCAATAGTTCTTCCTTGCTATCCGATGGGAGAGGTATTGCCAGAAGGGGTGAAATTACCACTTACAGGCATTGAAGAAATTGTAGAGTGCTTAGTGAAGGCCTCGAGTTATCAGAGCGAGTGGCACGATGGGTTTCATCTTATTGATTTGGAGTGTCAATCATTATCCCATATGTGCCAGTTTTTAAGTCCTTCCTCTGAGCTTATTTTTTCTCCAGCGAAAGGTTCAATGCCTGTAGGCTCTAGATATTTTACTGCGCAGGCTATATCTAGATTACCTTGCGTATTTTGCTGTGCTGTTGTTAACTCCCAAGGTGTAGTGAGCGTATTTGAATGCGGGGAGGTGGGTGTTTGGAAAATCTAACGTTAACATCCAAAGAGTTCGGGCTTCTTGTTAAAATCCTATTTTGGTCTACAGTGGCCATATTTTCTTCTTGGCTAGTGATCCAATTTGCCTTTTTTGAAAATTTATTAAGTTGGCGACGATTGTTTTCGATGGTCTCAAGCTCGTTTGCGTTGACCAGTGGGATGTTTTTCATATTTTGCAAGTGGGGTTGGAAATTTTCAATTTTGCCAGAAGTGGTAGGTCGTCCTGTACTCGAGGGTGTTTGGATTGGGGAGCTTGTTTCAAATTATCAAGCTGTTCCAGGTGAGTCAATTCCACCGATAAAGATGGTATTTGTAATAAAGCAAACCTATCTTACGCTTTCTCTTCAGAGTTTCTCGGAGGTCCAGAGTGGAAGCTCTGAAGTTGAGGCCATACTCAGTAATCCTAGGACTGGTTTGGTTAGATTGACATACATATTTGAACTCCGTAGTCCGTATAGGGGAGAGGTTAGGCTCGTCAAAGGTGTTGGTGATCTGAGTGTGGTTTCTAACGAGATTTTGAAAGGCGGTTATTGGACTAGTAGTCCAAGTAATGGTGAGTTAAAAATGAAGAAGGTGTCAGCCACTTCAAAAACTTTCACATCTTTTTCTGATGTTCGAAAGCAGTGGAGTAAAGATCGGGATTGGAGTGTGATTTGAGATTTATAGTGGCTTTGCTTACATGGTTTGATGGAGTTGATTTGATTGTTTGATATTTTAAGTTTAGAGAAGCGAGACGGATTTATGTCCTATGGCTGGTCCATCGCCTTTGTTTCCTCGATTGGACCGGCGTAGACGCTCGGCGCTCGGTATGCCTAGCGGTAGGATATTAGTTCCCCCGTCCTATTCCCCGTTTAAGCAACTTGAATATACGGGGTACAGCGATACATGCAAATTGACCAGAACCGACCAGCAGACGCTTCAGTACACGGAGGCACTGGCCCAGCCGATACCGTGCAGCCCCAAAAACGCGCCGCCTATCAGCCACAGACCGTGCATCAATCAAATACAGCTTGGTAGTCGCCAACGCCACTTTTGCTCCGACCGCCACAGCGACAGCAAGGAAATACAGCCAACGCTGATTCTTGGCTTTGTCATGTTGGCTGACTAGCGCCGACAACTGCTTCAAGGAAGGCTTGGCACCGGCGAGCCAGGGAATGATGCATTCGCTGGCCAAGGCTACGGTGTGGCTGCTGATATTTTTGTCTACGAGTCCCGGCGGACCATCAGGATTGACCGAGCAGTAGCCACGGGGAACGAATTCGCAGGTGCTGGAGAGGGGCGATGAGCGCGCCATACCATTGGAAAAGTGCTTCACGGGGCACAACCGTTGGTTGTAGTCGTTGATCTCTTTACGAATGGCGATCACGTCCTCATCGCTTAGGGTTCTTCTAGTCGCGGCGTAGAACCCTTTGGAGTCGTCCGGTGCGTAACCTATGAAGTAGCTGGCTTCACCTTCTTTGATGTGAGTAAAGGTCCACTGTGAATCGCTGCTCCACTGGCACGACTTCAGGTTACCCAGGCCATTGGCCTTACAGTAATCATCGTAGCGCCTGATCTGGCCCAACAGGAATGCGCTGGCGTCCTGGATGCTCGCTGTCGCTTCCTTCAGCAGTGTGGCGTCTTCATTGGCGCCGTTGTCCGCCACGAAGAACACCGCTGCGACCAGTGCCAGCGGAAACCAGAAGTGATCGTATAGCTGTCGGAAGCGTTCGGTGAGGTTGAGGTTGTCATAAATAAGGACCATGACAGCCCATCCGGTGAGGGCGCAAAGCATCAACAGGGGAATCAGCCCGACTTCGCTGCCCAGCTTTCCAACGCCATTGATGGTGTAGCGGATGGGCAGGTAATTGATGGCGGGGAAAAGGCCCAGGCAGTTCAACACACCGGGTAGGAACAGGAGCGCGAAGAAGATGAACACGCCTCGCTTCTTGCTCACGGTAAAGGCCGTTGCTGCCAGCAAGGGAATCAGCAGCAGTGACAGCATCATCAGATAGCCCAGCGTGATCACCATGGCTTCATCGGGCGACCAGTAAGTTCCGATGATTTGCCCGGCGTCGTTACGCCCGGTGAAGGTCGATGATACGACGCCAAGGCCTTCAAGGATCTGGTGTAGGTTGTAGGCAGCGCCGTGGAGAAATTTTACGTAAGGGTAGAAAAAATCCCCTATCGAAATTGACATCAATTTGAATCCTTCAATTCTGTAGTCGTTCCTTGGTTTGCTAGAAAAGAGGTAAGCGTCCGGCGAAGTCATCTACCCGATCCCCTATACAAGCACGGTAATGGGAATCCGCTCACAATTGGCGTGCCAGCGCTATCATAGTTGCATTGCTATCCCTCGGAGCCTCAGGACAGATGCTTTATCTATATGTAGATGGCAGCGACAACGACTCTGTCGAAGCAGAGCTTGTGGCTGCGTTCAATGGTCTCGTTTGCGAATGGTCCGAGCTGGGTGCATTCCTTGTGAACCAAAAACACGAACGCGATGAGAGCGTATCTGAGTATGGCTCGCCCGATTGGTCTATTGGATTGAACCTTCCCATTAAGAGCTATGGCATCGAGCAGGCGAACCGCTTGATTCCTTTTGCGCGGAGGCTCGCGGTATCTACGGGGCGAGAGTTCGTCTTGGGTGTTTCTAGCCAGGGTACTAGTCAGGATATGGTTTTTCTTGATGCTTATTCCGGGGAGCACGAGCACTCCATCCTTATAAGCCTGTTGAGCGCAAGTGTCCGCTGACGACAGTGTTCAAAGTGATGCTACGTAAGCGCCGGGGCATCCCATCTTGAGCAACTAAATTGGTTGCCATTGATGCGGCAGCAGCTTTTCGAGCTTTACTCGCCCGCTGTGTCGGCGCCGTGTCAACGCACCTTTCAGATAGGTATACGGATCATGCTCGTTCATGCGGGCCGACAGGATCAGACTCATTATCGTCACCGCCCGAAAGTGAGGCTGTTCCTTTCCCCGTTTCCTTGCCTCTAAGGATTTCAGATGACACTGACAGATTTGCAACAGCTATCCGCATCTCAGAACGAACTGGTTCTTACCTACATGCATGCGATGAAAGCATTGGAGCTTCTAGAGTCAGCGGGAGCATCGCTGTTGGGGTGGGAAGGTTGGCTGCGCTACCCGGACCGCAGGTTAGGGCATTCGCCCCTGCATCAGGGTGTCGATACTTCAAAGCTCGCTCCGTCGGAAGCGTATCGTTTGGCTAGGGACACTATTTGTATTTCGCAAAAGGAATACGAATCCACGCCCGCGATGGCCGATGTTCAGTTGCTTTTCTGCATTACGGTAAGTGGTTTGTAACTGGGGATGGACTCTTTACGTGCCCTAACGATCAGAAATCCTGTGTTTGGCTGAGGCCTGGGAGGTTATTGGAAACAACGGCCTCTCATGAAGCGCCATGGGCCTTCCCTCATTGGATATCTTTTAGATAATCCCTAAGTGCTATGAGGGGAGCGTCAAGCTGCTCCATTGCCTGAGCAGCGCCGAAATCCGTCGCCAAGCGACTCAGTTCCCGCCCCAGAATCGTATTGCTTCCCCCAATTGCCTCCAGCGCCAAGTCCAGACAGTGCTGCACTTTCGCCTGGATAGTTTGGATGTCTTCTCTGCGCACCAACAACCCAAACACCTCCCGATCACACCCGCCCATCAACGGATCATCCCGCAAAATCGGACTATGCCCCTCCGTCTCATAAGCCAGCTTCAGCGAGTAAAGAGCGACCGTTTCCAGCAGCAATTCCATGGGGTGAATCCTTTGTCAGCGGGTGAGGAGGGGCGGTGGGTCAACTGGGCGTTGCAAGGCGGAGCATCGGCGGAGGTAGGGGCATTTTTGTGAGCGCTTTGCGCTCAAGCGGGAGCAAGCTCCCTCGCCACAGGTTCTTGCTAGCCACAGATTTTCCTTGCCAGAGGGTTGGTCGTTGGGGCCGCTTCGCGACCCAGCGGGGATAAATCCCCTCGCCACAAATGGATCGGGTGACTTTCCTGCAGACGAAAAAAAAGACCTTGAATTTCAAGGTCTTTCTTTAAGATGGTGCCCCGAGGGAGACTCGAACTCCCACTCCTTTCGAAAACGGATTTTGAATCCGCCGCGTCTACCAATTCCGCCATCAGGGCTCAATGGCGGCGAAGTATAGAGAGGTGCCTACCGTTGGTCAATCACGTTTCATGGTGAATTTTTGATATTTCCGCTAGACTTTCCGGCCCTGCTAGACGAACCCCATCATGCGTGTTGCTGACTTTACCTTCGAACTCCCGGATTCGCTGATCGCTCGCCACCCTCTGGCCGAGCGTCGCGCCAGTCGACTGTTGACCCTGGATGGGGTCAGCGGTGCCATGGCTCACCGTCAATTCACTGATTTGCTTGAGCATTTGCGCCCGGGCGATTTGATGGTGTTCAACAATACCCGGGTGATTCCGGCGCGGTTGTTTGGCCAGAAGGCCTCCGGCGGCAAGCTGGAGATTCTGGTGGAGCGGGTGCTGGACAGTCATCGTGTGCTGGCCCATGTGCGCTCCAGCAAATCGCCCAAGCCGGGTTCGTCGATTTTGATCGACGGCGGTGGCGAGGCGGTGATGGTGGCGCGGCATGATGCGTTGTTCGAGCTGGAGTTTGCCGAAGAGGTGTTGCCGCTGCTCGACCGTGTCGGGCACATGCCTTTGCCTCCTTATATAGACCGCCCGGACGAAGGTTCGGACCGCGAGCGTTATCAGACCGTGTACGCCGAGCGCTTGGGGGCGGTGGCGGCGCCGACGGCGGGGCTGCATTTTGATCAGCCGTTGCTGGAGGCGATTGCCGCCAAGGGCGTGGAGACCGCGTTCGTGACGTTGCACGTTGGCGCCGGGACGTTCCAGCCGGTGCGGGTCGAGCGTATCGAAGACCACCACATGCACAACGAATGGCTCGAAGTGAGCCAGGAAGTGGTCGATGCCGTGGCGGCCTGTCGCGCTCGCGGCGGTCGGGTGGTGGCGGTGGGGACCACCAGCGTGCGGTCCCTGGAAAGCGCCGCCCGCGATGGCGTGCTCAAGCCGTTCAGTGGCGACACCGACATCTTCATCTACCCGGGCCGGCCATTCCATGTGGTCGATGCCCTGGTCACCAACTTTCATTTGCCCGAATCCACGCTGTTGATGCTGGTTTCGGCGTTCGCCGGTTATCCCGAAGCCATGGCCGCCTACAAGGCCGCCGTCGAGCATGGATACCGCTTTTTCAGCTACGGTGATGCGATGTTCATCACCCGTAACCCCGCGCCACGCGGACCCGAGGAAACAGTATGAGTCGCACCTGTCGCATGTCCTTCGAGTTGCTCGCCACCGATGGCAAGGCTCGTCGCGGTCGTCTGACCTTCCCCCGCGGTACCGTGGAAACCCCGGCGTTCATGCCGGTGGGCACCTACGGCACGGTCAAGGGCATGCTGCCGCGTGACATCGAGGCCATTGGCGCAGAGATCATCCTCGGTAATACCTTCCACCTGTGGCTGCGCCCGGGCATGGAAGTGATCAAGGCCCATGGCGACCTGCACGATTTCATGCAGTGGAAAGGCCCGATCCTGACCGACTCCGGTGGTTTCCAGGTGTTCAGCCTCGGTGCGATGCGCAAGATCAAGGAGGAGGGCGTGACCTTCGCCTCGCCGGTGGACGGTTCCAAGGTGTTCATGGGCCCGGAAGAGTCGATGCAGGTGCAGCGCGACCTGGGCTCGGACATCGTGATGATCTTCGACGAATGCACGCCGTACCCGGCCGATGAAGACGTGGCGCGGGTGTCCATGGAGCTGTCGTTGCGCTGGGCCCAGCGTTCGAAGAATGCCCATGGCGAAAACACCGCGGCGTTGTTCGGTATCGTCCAGGGCGGCATGCACCGCGACCTGCGCATGCGCTCGCTGGAAGGCCTGGACAAGATCGGCTTCGACGGCCTGGCGATTGGCGGCTTGTCGGTGGGTGAGCCGAAGCACGAGATGATCAAGGTGCTCGATTACCTGCCGGGCGAAATGCCCGCTGACAAACCTCGTTACCTTATGGGCGTTGGCAAACCGGAAGATCTGGTTGAGGGTGTGCGCCGCGGGGTGGACATGTTCGATTGCGTGATGCCAACCCGTAATGCCCGCAATGGGCATCTGTTCATCGACACGGGCGTGCTGAAGATCCGTAACGCGTTCCATCGCCATGATGATTCGCCGCTGGATCCGACGTGCGATTGCTACACCTGCCAGAACTTCTCCCGCGCTTATCTGCATCATTTGGACAAGTGCGGCGAAATGCTCGGCAGTATGCTCAATACCATCCACAATTTGCGCCATTATCAGGTGCTTATGGCTGGTTTGCGCGAGGCTATCCAACAGGGTACATTGGCCGCCTTTGTCGAGGCCTTCTATGCCAAGCGCGGGTTGCCTGTTCCGCCTTTGGACTGAGTTTTCCGATCCCTAGATTCAATACTTGCAACTGGAGTGCTAAATGAGCTTTTTTATCTCTAACGCCATGGCTGATGCCGCTGCACCTGCTGCTGCCGGCCCTATGGGTGGCGGTTTCGAGTGGATTTTCCTGGTCGGCTTCCTGGTCATCTTCTACCTGATGATCTGGCGTCCACAGGCCAAGCGCGCCAAAGAGCAGAAGAACCTGCTCAGCAGCTTGCAGAAGGGCGATGAAGTGGTCACCACCGGCGGCATCGCGGGCAAGATCACCAAAGTGGCCGATGACTTCGTGGTACTGGAAGTGTCCGACACTGTTGAAATGAAGTTCCAGAAGGGCGCCATCGCGGCCACGCTGCCAAAAGGCACGCTGAAAGCGATCTAAGTAACAACTTCTATTCAATCGACGGGGCGCGCAAGGCGCCCCGCGTCATAAGCGGGCGGCGTGATGCTGAACAAATACCCTCTGTGGAAATATTTACTGATCCTGGCGGTGCTGGCGGTCGGTCTGATTTATTCCGCTCCCAATCTCTACCCGGATGACCCGGCCATTCAGGTCAGTGGCGCAAGCACTGCGCTGCAGGTCACCCAGGCCGATCTGGACCGTGCGAGCGCTGCGCTCAAGGCGGCCAATATCGAGGTCAAGGCTGCGTCCATCGCCGAAAACGGCAAGGGCGGCCTGTTGCGCCTGGTCAAGGCAGAAGACCAACTGCCAGCCAAAGACGTGGTGCGCAAGGCGTTGGGTGACGATTACGTCGTGGCCCTGAACCTGGCCCAGACCACCCCGCAATGGCTGCGCAAGCTCGGCGCGCACCCGATGAAGCTGGGCCTGGACTTGTCCGGTGGTGTGCACTTCCTGCTGGAAGTGGACATGGAAAAAGCCCTCGACGCGCGGATGAAAGTCTACGAAGGCGACGTCAAGAGCTTGCTGCGTAAAGAGCGCGTGCGTTATCGCAGCCTGCCGCAACTCGACGGTGCCATTCAGCTGGGCTTCAGCGATGAAGATACCCGCGAGCAGGCCCGTGCGCTGATCCGCAAGAACTTCAACGATTTCGACATTGTGCCGGCCGACCTCAATGGTCAGGCGGTGCTGCGTCTGGCGATGACCCCGGCCAAGCTGGCGGAAATCCGCGAATACTCCATCAAGCAGAACTTGACCACGGTGCGTAACCGCGTCAACGAGCTGGGTGTGGCCGAGCCGATCGTGCAGCGCCAGGGCGCCAACCGCATCGTGGTTGAGCTGCCGGGCGTGCAGGACACCGCCGAAGCCAAGCGTATCCTCGGCAAGACCGCCAACCTGGAATTCCGCCTGGCCGCTGAGCCGGGTGCTTCCAAGGCCACTTCCGAGAGTTTCGAGTTCCGTGAAGGCGGTCGTCCGGCGGCGCAGATCGAGCGTGGCCTGATCATCACCGGTGACCAGGTGACCGACGCCCAGGCGGGCTTCGACGAGCAGGGTCGTCCGCAGGTGAACATTCGCCTCGACGGCCACGGCGGCGAACTGATGAGCCGCGCCACGCGCAGCAACGTCGGTCGCAGCATGGCGGTGATCTTCATCGAGCAGAAGCCGACCACCACTTACACCAAGCAAGTGGTCAATGGTGTCGAGAAAGACGTACCGGTCCAGACCTTCAAGGAAGAGAAAAAGATCATCAGCCTGGCGACCATCCAGTCGCCACTGGGCAGCCAGTTCCGCATCACCGGTCTCAACGGCCAGGGTGAGTCCTCGGAACTGGCCCTGCTGCTGCGTGCCGGTGGCCTGGCCGCGCCGATGTACTTCGCTGAAGAGCGCACCATTGGCCCGAGCCTGGGTGCCGACAACATCACCAAGGGTATCGATGCATCCCTGTGGGGCATGCTGTTCGTGTCGCTGTTCATCATCGCCATCTACCGCTTCTTCGGCATCATCGCCACCGTCGCGCTGGCGGTGAACATGGTGATGCTGCTGGCCCTGATGTCGCTGCTGGGGGCTACGCTGACCCTGCCGGGTATCGCCGGTATCGTCTTGACCATGGGTATGGCGGTGGACGCCAACGTGCTGATCTTCTCGCGGATACGTGAAGAAATCGCCGCGGGCATGTCGATCCAGCGGGCAATCAACGAAGGCTTCGGCCGGGCATTCACCGCGATCCTCGACGCCAACCTGACCACGTTGCTGGTGGGCGGGATTCTCTTCGCCATGGGCACCGGCCCGGTCAAGGGCTTCGCAGTGACCATGTCCCTCGGGATCTTTACCTCGATGTTCACGGCCATCATGGTGACCCGCGCAATGGTCAACCTGATCTTTGGCGGTCGTGACTTCAAGAAGTTGTGGATTTAAGGGGCTGCCATGTTACGTACAATCAACTTCATGGGCGTTCGCAACGTTGCGTTCGGCGTCACATTGTTCCTTACCGTACTGGCGTTGTTCAGCTGGGCCACCAAGGGGCTGAACTACGGCCTGGACTTCACCGGCGGTACGCTCATCGAGCTGACCTACGAGCGTCCGGCCGACGTCACCAAGGTGCGTGAGCAACTGGCGACGTCGGGCTACAGCGATGCCATCGTGCAGAGCTTCGGTGCGACGACGGACCTGTTGGTGCGCATGCCGGGTGAAGACCCGCAACTGGGTCACCAGGTGGCCGAGGCCTTGCAGAAGGCCGGCGGCGATAACCCGGCCCAGGTCAAGCGCGTCGAGTTCGTCGGCCCGCAAGTGGGTGAAGAGCTGCGCGACCAGGGCGGCCTCGGCATGCTGATGGCGCTGGGCGGCATCCTGATCTACCTGGCCTTCCGCTTTCAGTGGAAGTTCGCGGTGGGTGCGATTGTCTCGCTGATCCACGACGTGATCGTGACCGTGGGCATCCTGTCGTTCTTCCAGATCACCTTCGACCTGACGGTGTTGGCGGCGGTGCTGGCGATCATCGGTTACTCGCTCAACGACACCATCGTGGTGTTCGACCGGGTGCGGGAGAACTTCCGTGTGCTGCGCAAGGCCTCGCTGATCGAGAACATCAACATCTCGACCACCCAGACCCTGCTGCGGACCATGGCGACGTCGATCTCCACCTTGCTGGCGATCGCGGCGCTGCTGATCTTTGGTGGCGACAACCTGTTCGGTTTCTCCATCGCGCTGTTCATCGGCGTGCTGGCGGGTACTTACTCTTCGATCTACATCGCTAACGTGGTGCTGATCTGGCTGAACCTGAGCACCGAGGACCTGATTCCTCCAGCGGCCACCGAAACGGAAGTGGACGACCGCCCATAAGGCTCGTCGCTCCGCCCGTCACGGCTGAAAAGGCGCGAGTTGAACTCGCGCCTTTTTTTGTGCTCCAAGGCTGGGAGAAGCGCGGATTAATCCGCTTGTGATGGTCAGGAGGTTCAAGTGAACAAATCGATGCTGGTTGGTGCGGTATTGGGTGCTGTCGGTGTAACAGCCGGTGGTGCGGTCGCCACCTACAGCTTGGTAAAAAGTGGCCCTGAGTATGCGCAAGTATTGGCCGTGGAGCCGGTCAAGACCCAAATCAAGACCCCGCGTGAAGTGTGCAAGGACGTCACCGTGACTCGGCAGAAGCCAGTCCAGGACCAGCACCAGATCGCCGGCACCGTGTTGGGCGCCGTAGCCGGTGGCTTGCTGGGTAACCAGATCGGCGGCGGCACCGGCAAGAAAATCGCCACCGTGGCGGGTGCGGCCGGTGGTGGTTATGCCGGTAACAAGATTCAGGAAGGCATGCAGGAGCGCGACACCTACACCACCACCCAGACGCGCTGCAACACGGTCAATGACATCAGCGACAAGGTTGTAGGCTACGACGTTCGCTACATGCTCGACGGCAAAGAAGGCAAGGTCCGCATGGATCGCGACCCGGGCAACCAGATCCCGGTGAACAAGGAAGGCCAACTGATCCTGGGGCAGAACGAACCGGCTCAGTGATCCAGTCGCTATGAAAAAGCACCCTTCGGGGTGCTTTTTTTTCGCCCGCATTTTAAGCCCCACCCCAAATCCCCTGTGGGAGATTGCTCGCGATAGCGGTGGGTCAGCTTCCATCAATGTTCAGGGTGTCATCCATTGTGGCGAGGGAGCTTGCTCCCGCTCGGTTGCGCAGCGACCGCAAGATCTTGGGTCTGCTGCGCAGCCCAGCGGGAGCAAGCTCCCTCGCCACGGGGTATTCATCTGGGCTGAGTGGTGTGGGGCAGGCATAAAAAAAGCACCCCGAAGGGTGCTTTTTCTGTAGCCGAGCGGCTTAGCGCTTCAACGAAGCCGGCAAGTGCGGCTGGATAGCAGTCAGCACAGCCTTGAAGCATTTGGTGTTGCCGGCAACGATGTGGCCTTTTTCAAGGAAGTCGTGGCCGCCGGTGAAGTCGCTCACCAAGCCACCGGCTTCCTGGATCAGCAGGGCGCCAGCAGCCATGTCCCATTCGGACAGGCCCGATTCCCAGAACGCATCGAAACGGCCAGCGGCTACATAAGCCAGGTCCAGGCTCGCAGCGCCGGCGCGGCGGATGCCGGCGGTCTGGCCGACCAGGGCGCGGAACATGCCCAGGTAGTTGTCCAGGTTGTCCATCTGGTCATCACGGAACGGGAAGCCGGTACCCAGCAGGGCGCCGTCCAGGCTGGTGCGGCCGCTGACGCGCAGGCGACGACCGTTCAGTTGGGCGCCACGGCCACGGCTGGCGGTGAATTCTTCCTGGCGAACCGGGTCCAGCACAACGGCGTGTTCCAGGCGGCCACGGTATTTGCAGGCGATGCTGACAGCGAAATGAGGAATGCCGCGCAGGAAGTTGGTGGTGCCATCCAGCGGATCGATGATCCACAGGTACTCTTCGCCTTCGATGCCAGTACCGGCGTGCATGCCGGTCTCTTCACCGAGGATGGAGTGGTTTGGATAAGCCTTGCGCAGGGCGTCGACGATCTTTTGCTCGGCGGCGCGATCGACCTCGGACACGTAGTCCTTGGCGTCTTTTTCATCGACCTTGATGGTATCCAGGCGCTCGATGGAGCGGAAGATCAGTTCACTGGCGCTGCGGGCGGCGCGCAGCGCGATATTCAGCATGGGCTGCATGGATGTGTCACCTAAGGTTGTTAAAGAAAGCCGCGCATTCTATCAGAAAGTTTTCCGAGGAGAAGGTTGGTGTTCGCTTTCATAGCTTAACGGTAGGTGCTTCTGTAAGATTTGCTCCCTTTATCGTGTTCGAGAGCGCCCCCCTTGTTGCAGAACATTCGTGTCGTCCTGGTCAATACCAGCCATCCGGGTAACATCGGCGGAGCTGCGCGGGCCATGAAGAACATGGGCCTGTCGCGCCTGGTGCTGGTCGAACCGCGTCTGTTTCCCCATCACGAGGCTGACGCCCGGGCTTCCGGTGCCGGTGACATCCTGGCCAACGCTCAAGTCGTCGCCACTCTTGAGGATGCCCTGGTGGGTTGCAACCTGGTGCTCGGCACCAGCGCCCGCGACCGCCGTATCCCCTGGCCGCTGCTCGACCCCCGCGAATGCGGCACCAAAGTGGTCGAGGAGGCCGCCCAAGGCTTTGAGATCGCCCTGGTGTTCGGTCGTGAAGACTCCGGCCTGACCAACGACGAGCTGCAGCGATGTCACTTTCACGTGCATATCCCTTCCGACCCCGAGTTCAGTTCCTTGAACCTGGGGGCGGCGGTGCAGGTGTTGAGCTATGAAGTGCGCATGGCTTGGCTGGCAGCCGAAGGCAAGCCCAGCAAGGTCGAAAAAACCGAGGTCACGTCGCCGCGCAGTGAGACACTGGCGACCATGGATGAGTTGGAACGATTCTATGAGCACCTGGAGCAGACCTTGGTGGACATCGAGTTCCTCGACCCGGAAAAGCCGCGACACTTGATGGCGCGCCTGCGTCGGTTGTACGGACGAAGCTCGGTCAGCCGGGCGGAGATGAATATATTGCGCGGCATCCTCACGGAAACCCAGAAGGCGGCCCGTGGCGAGCTGATTAAGCGGAAGAAATAAAATGTTCGAACGTTTGCGTGAAGATATCCAAAGTGTTTTCCATCGTGACCCGGCGGCGCGCAATGCCTTTGAAGTGCTGACCTGCTACCCGGGGATGCACGCGATCTGGATCCACCGCCTGTCCGGTGCCTTGTGGAACATGGGTTGGAAATGGCTGGCGCGGCTGGTCTCGAACTTCGGGCGTTGGTTGACCGGGATCGAGATCCATCCGGGCGCCAAGGTCGGCCGTCGGTTCTTCATCGACCACGGCATGGGCATCGTCATCGGCGAAACCGCCGAGATCGGCGACGACGTGACCCTGTACCAGGGCGTGACCCTCGGTGGCACCAGCTGGAACAAAGGCAAGCGCCACCCGACCCTGGAAGACGGCGTGGTAGTCGGTGCCGGCGCCAAGGTGCTCGGGCCGTTCACGGTGGGGGCGGGGGCGAAAGTCGGCTCCAATGCGGTCGTAACCAAGGCCGTGCCGCCTGGCGCGACCGTGGTGGGCATTCCAGGGCGGATCATCGTCAAGTCTGACGACGAGCAGGACGCCCGGCGCAAGGCCATGGCCGAGAAGATCGGCTTCGATGCCTATGGTGTCGGCGAAGACATGCCCGACCCGGTCGCCCGGGCCATCAACCAGTTGCTCGATCACTTGCAGGCCGTCGATGGGCGCCTGGAGGGGATGTGCGGGGCCCTGAAGGATCTGGGCAGTAATTACTGTGCCAAGGACCTGCCTGAGCTGCGCGAGGAAGATTTCGCGTGTGTGAAGGACAAGGATCAGAGCCAGGCCAGCTAAACCCGGCAGGCCTCATCGCGAGCAAGCTCGCACACAGGGGGTTTTGGTGGGTGCACAATTCGTGTACACCACAGATCCCTGTGGGAGCGAGCTTGCTCGCGATAAACGATAACGCGGTATCGCTGGTCGCCGCCGACCAGCCTTTGCTATCATGCGCGCGCTCTTTCGCGGGTAAACCTGAGTAAAGCACTAGGTCTTATACTTGACTTAAATACTCGGGAATTGCATACTCGCCCCCATTCCGAACTCCGTGGTAATTGTCCATGCGACTGACTACAAAAGGCCGATACGCCGTGACCGCAATGCTGGATCTGGCATTGCATGCGCAGCACGGGCCGGTGTCCCTGGCCGATATCTCCGAGCGCCAGGGCATTTCCCTGTCCTACCTTGAACAGCTGTTCGCCAAGCTGCGCCGTAGCAACCTGGTTTCCAGCGTTCGCGGCCCAGGCGGCGGCTACCAGCTGTCGCGGGACATGCAGGGCATCCAGGTCGCCCAGGTGATCGATGCGGTGAACGAATCGGTCGATGCGACCAAATGCCAGGGCCTTGGCGATTGCCATGGCGGCGATACTTGCCTGACCCACCACTTGTGGTGCGACCTCAGCCTGCAGATTCACGAATTTCTAAGCGGTATCAGCTTGGCTGACCTTGTAACTCGTCGTGAGGTGCAAGAAGTAGCCCAGCGTCAGGACCAGCGTCGTTGCAATAGCAAGGCGCCGCACCTGGACAAGATTGAAGCGTCCGCCGTCGAATGACTGCCGCAGAGCACGCGGAACGCCAGCCAGCCTGATTTAGGAGAGAGTCCATGAAATTGCCGATTTACCTTGATTACTCTGCGACCACCCCGGTTGATCCGCGTGTTGCGCAAAAAATGAGTGAATGCCTGCTGGTCGACGGAAACTTCGGTAACCCGGCGTCCCGTTCCCACGTGTTCGGCTGGAAGGCCGAAGAGTCGGTCGAAAACGCCCGTCGCCAGGTCGCTGACCTGGTCAACGCCGACCCGCGTGAAATTGTCTGGACCTCCGGTGCCACTGAATCCGACAACCTGGCAATCAAGGGTGTCGCGCATTTCTATCACACCAAGGGCAAGCACCTGATCACCTCCAAGATCGAGCACAAGGCTGTCCTGGACACCATGCGCCAACTGGAGCGTGAAGGCTTCGAAGTTACCTACATCGAACCGGGTGAAGACGGCATCATTACCCCGGCCATGGTTGAAGCCGCCCTGCGCGACGACACCATCCTGGTTTCGATCATGCACGTGAACAACGAAATCGGCACCGTCAACGACATCGCCGCCATCGGCGAACTGACCCGTTCCAAGGGCATCCTGTTCCACGTCGACGCGGCCCAGTCCACCGGCAAGGTCGACATCGACCTGTCCAAGCTGAAAGTCGACCTGATGTCGTTTTCGGCCCACAAGACCTATGGCCCTAAAGGCATCGGCGCGCTGTACGTCAGCCGCAAGCCGCGTGTTCGCCTCGAAGCGACCATGCACGGCGGCGGTCACGAGCGCGGCATGCGTTCCGGCACCCTGGCGACCCACCAGATCGTCGGCATGGGCGAAGCCTTCCGCGTGGCCAAGGAAGACATGGCCGCCGAGAACGTACGCATCAAGGCCCTGAGCGACCGCTTCTTCAAGCAGGTCGAGCATCTGGAAGAACTCTACGTCAACGGCAGCATGATCGCCCGCGTACCGCACAACCTGAACCTGAGCTTCAACTACGTTGAAGGCGAGTCGCTGATCATGGCGCTCAAGGATCTGGCCGTGTCGTCCGGTTCGGCGTGCACCTCGGCGTCCCTGGAGCCTTCCTACGTACTGCGCGCCCTGGGCCGCAACGACGAACTGGCCCACAGCTCCATTCGCTTTACCTTCGGCCGTTTCACCACCGAAGAAGAAATCGATTACGCCGCGCAGAAAGTCTGCGAGGCCGTTACCAAGCTGCGCGCTCTGTCGCCGCTGTGGGACATGTACAAAGACGGCGTCGACATTTCGAAAATCGAGTGGGCGGCGCACTGAAGAAGTCGCCACCAGAGCGACTCACTGATGAGGATTGAGGCAAATGGCATATAGCGAAAAGGTCATCGACCACTACGAGAACCCGCGCAACGTCGGCAAGATGGACGCGCAGGATCCTGATGTCGGCACCGGCATGGTCGGCGCGCCGGCGTGCGGCGACGTGATGCGCCTGCAGATCAAGGTCAACGAGCAAGGCATCATCGAAGATGCCAAGTTCAAGACCTACGGCTGCGGTTCCGCCATCGCGTCCAGCTCCCTGGCCACCGAGTGGATGAAGGGCAAGACCCTCGACGAAGCCGAAACCATCAAGAACACCCAGCTGGCCGAAGAACTGGCCCTGCCGCCAGTGAAGATTCACTGCTCGGTACTCGCCGAAGACGCCATCAAGGCCGCCGTTCGCGACTACAAGCAGAAGAAAGGCTTGATCTGATCCGCGCATTGGTAAGGAGTTTTCATGGCTATCCAGATGACAGAAGCGGCAGCTAAGCATGTGCAGCGTTCCCTCGCGGGGCGTGGCAAGGGCGAGGGTATCCGCCTGGGTGTTCGCACCACGGGCTGTTCTGGCCTCGCCTATGTACTGGAATTCGTCGACGAAGTGGGCGAAGACGATCAGGTGTTCGAAAGTCATGGTCAGAAAGTGATCATCGACCCGAAAAGCCTGACGTACCTGGACGGCACCGAGCTGGATTTCGTCAAGGAAGGGTTGAACGAAGGCTTCAAGTTCAACAACCCCAACGTACGCGGTGAATGTGGCTGCGGCGAAAGCTTCAACATCTGAGGCAGCTTGTGGGTACTCCTTGTCATTTTGCGTTGTTCCAGTTGCAGCCTGCTTTCCAGCTGGATCTCGATCAGTTGTCGGCGCGATATCTGGAATTGGCCCGTGGTGTTCATCCGGACCGTTTTGCCGACGGCTCCGAGGCTGAGCAGCGGCGGGCGCTCGAGCAGTCGGCGAACCTCAACGAGGCTTACCAGACGCTCAAGAGTCCAGCCAAGCGCGCGCGTTACCTGCTCGCTATCAGCGGTCATGAGTTGCCGCTGGAGGTCACGGTCCACGATCCCGAGTTTCTTTTGCAGCAGATGCAATGGCGCGAAGAGCTCGAAGACCTGCAGGACAGCGCCGATCTGGCCGGTGTCGCGGTATTCAAGCGACGCTTGAAAGACGCCCAGCAAACACTGAACGAAAGCTTCGCAGCCTGCTGGAACGATGCCGCGCAACGCGAACAGGCCGAACGCCTGATGCGGCGCATGCAGTTCCTCGACAAGCTCACCTACGAAGTGCGCCAGCTAGAAGAGCGCCTCGACGATTAACCCAGTGCCGCTCCGGTCGCACGCCTGATTACAGATAAGTCCTGATTACGATGGCCCTACTGCAGATCGCCGAACCCGGCCAAAGTCCACAACCGCACCAGCGTCGCCTGGCTGTCGGGATCGACTTGGGTACCACCAACTCCCTGGTAGCTGCCTTGCGCAGCGGTCTTTCCGAACCGCTGGCCGACGAGCAGGGACGGGTGATCCTGCCGTCCGCCGTGCGCTATCACGCCGATCACGTTGAAGTGGGCGAGTCCGCGAAGCTGGCCGCCGCCACCGATCCGTTGAACACCATCGTCTCGGTCAAGCGCTTGATGGGTCGTGGTCTGTCCGACGTCAAGCAATTGGGTGACCAACTGCCGTACCGCTTCGTTGGCGGCGAATCCCACATGCCGTTCATCGAAACCGTGCAGGGTCCGAAAAGCCCGGTGGAAGTGTCGGCCGACATCCTCAAGGTGTTGCGCCAGCGCGCCGAAGCGGCGTTGGGTGGTGAATTGGTGGGGGCGGTCATCACCGTTCCGGCCTATTTCGACGACGCCCAGCGTCAAGCCACCAAGGATGCCGCCAAGCTGGCCGGCCTGAACGTGCTGCGCCTGCTGAACGAGCCGACGGCCGCTGCGGTCGCTTATGGCCTGGACCAGCATGCCGAAGGCCTGGTTGCCATCTACGACTTGGGTGGCGGTACTTTCGATATTTCGATCTTGCGCCTGACCGGCGGTGTTTTCGAAGTCTTGGCCACCGGTGGCGACAGTGCCCTGGGCGGCGATGACTTCGACCACGCCATCGCCGGCTGGATCATCGAGCAAGCGGGCTTGTCCGCCGACCTCGACCCAGGTGCGCAACGCCACCTGCTGCAAACCGCCTGCGCCGCCAAGGAAGCCTTGACCGACGCCGCCACCGTTGAAGTCGCTTATGGCGACTGGAAAGCCACGCTGACCCGCGAAGCCTTCGATGCCCTGATCGAGCCCATGGTCGCCCGCAGCCTCAAGGCCTGCCGCCGTGCCGTGCGCGATTCCGGCGTGGAGCTCGAAGACGTCAAGGCCGTGGTCATGGTCGGTGGTTCGACCCGCGTGCCTCGGGTTCGCGAAGCCGTTGCCGAGGCCTTTGGCCGCCAGCCGCTGACTGAAATCGACCCGGACCAGGTGGTCGCCATCGGCGCCGCGATCCAGGCCGATACCCTGGCCGGCAACAAGCGCGATGGCGGCGAACTGCTGCTGCTCGACGTGATTCCGTTGTCTCTGGGCCTGGAAACCATGGGCGGCCTGATGGAGAAGGTGATTCCACGCAACACCACCATCCCGGTTGCCCGCGCCCAGGACTTCACCACCTATAAAGACGGCCAGTCGGCCATGATGGTCCACGTGCTGCAAGGCGAGCGTGAACTGATCAGTGACTGCCGTTCCCTGGCCCGCTTCGAACTGCGCGGCATCCCGCCGATGGTGGCCGGTGCGGCGAAGATTCGCGTGACCTTCCAGGTCGATGCCGACGGCTTGCTCAACGTCTCCGCCCGCGAACTGGGTTCGGGCGTGGAGGCGAGCATCCAGGTCAAGCCATCCTACGGCCTGACCGACGGTGAAATCGCCAAGATGCTCAAGGATTCCTTCCAGCATGCCAGCGACGACAAGGTGGCGCGGGTGCTGCGCGAGCAGCAGGTCGACGCCCAGCGCCTGATCGAAGCCGTGCAAGGTGCCCTGGAGGCAGACGGCGACCGTTTGCTCGACGCTGAAGAACGCATGGTCATCGAGCTGCAAATGCAGGAATTGTCCGAATTGATCAAAGGCACCGATGGTTATGCCATCGAGCAGCAGACCAAGCGTCTGTCGCACGTCACCGATGCCTTTGCTGCCCGCCGCCTGGACTCGACGGTGAAAGCCGCCCTGGCGGGGCGCAACCTGAATGAAATCGAGGAATAACTGATGCCGCAGATCATTTTTCTGCCACACGCCGAGCATTGCCCGGACGGTATGGTGGTAGAGGCCGAAACCGGCAAGTCCATTCTCGAAGTGGCCCATGACAACCACATCGAGATCGAGAGCGCCTGCGGCGGTGTCTGTGCCTGCACCACCTGCCATTGCATCATTCGTGAGGGTTTCGACTCGCTGAATGAGGCCGATGAGCTGGAAGAGGACTACCTTGATAGGGCCTGGGGCCTGGAACCGACGTCGCGCCTGACCTGTCAGGCCAAGGTCGGCACCGAAGACCTGGTGGTCGAAATCCCGAAATATTCGCTTAACCATGCGGCCGAAGCGCCGCACTGATGGTGACACTGTCATGAGCTATGGTTGGAATGATGTACAACGCATCGCAGAAGAACTGGCCGAAGCCAAGCCGGACGTGGATCCGCTGAAGGTCAATTTCGTCGATCTGCAGCACTGGATCATGGAGCTTCCCGGTTTCGACAGTACCTCTGGCCGTTGTGGCGAGAAGGTCTTGGAAGCGGTCCAGGCGCTCTGGATCGAAGAAATCGACTGATCGACCTGGCAGGTTAGGCAATACCCCTGAACCCGCGTATAATTCGCGGGTTTAATTTTTCGCAAATTACCGTTTCTGGAGTTACACCATGGCTGTTCAACGTACTTTCTCCATCATCAAGCCTGACGCCGTTGCTAAAAACGTGATCGGCAAGATCGTTACCCGTTTCGAAGACGCTGGCCTGCGCGTTGTAGCTTCGAAAATGAAGCAACTGTCCAAGGCTGAAGCCGAAGGCTTCTACGCTGAGCACAGCGAGCGCGGTTTCTTCGGTGAGCTGGTGGCCTTCATGACTTCCGGTCCGGTTGTCGTCCAGGTGCTGGAAGGCGAAAACGCTATCGCTCGCAACCGTGAGCTGATGGGCGCTACCAACCCTAAAGAAGCTGCTGCCGGCACCATCCGTGCTGACTTCGCCGAGTCCATCGACGCCAACGCCGTTCACGGTTCGGACTCCGAAGCCGCTGCTGCTCGCGAAATCGCTTACTTTTTCGCTGCTACTGAAGTAACCACTCGCTAAGCATTGGCTTAAGAGTGAAGGTGAATCCATGACTACATCGACTGTTAAAACCAATCTGCTGGGGCTGACCCAGCCGGAAATGGAGAAATTCTTCGACTCGATCGGGGAGAAGCGTTTCCGTGCCGGTCAGGTGATGAAATGGATTCACCACTTTGGCGTCGACGACTTCGACGCCATGACGAATGTCGGCAAGGCCCTGCGCGAAAAGCTCAAGGCTGTGGCCGAGATTCGCGGCCCCGAAGTGGTCAGCCAGGACATTTCCAGCGACGGCACCCGTAAGTGGGTGGTGCGCGTGGCGTCCGGCAGCTGCGTCGAGACCGTCTACATTCCCCAGGGCAAACGCGGCACCTTGTGCGTTTCGTCCCAGGCAGGCTGTGCCCTGGATTGCAGTTTCTGCTCCACCGGCAAGCAAGGCTTCAATAGCAACCTCACCGCCGCCGAAGTGATCGGCCAGGTGTGGATTGCCAACAAATCCTTTGGCAGTGTCCCGGCGACCGTCGACCGTGCCATCACCAACGTGGTGATGATGGGCATGGGTGAGCCGCTGCTGAATTTCGACAACGTCGTTTCCGCCATGCACCTGATGATGGACGACCTGGGCTACGGCATCTCCAAGCGCCGCGTGACCCTGTCCACCTCCGGCGTGGTGCCGATGATCGATGAGCTGGCCAAGCACATCGACGTCTCCCTGGCGTTGTCGCTGCACGCACCCAATGACGCATTGCGTAACCAATTGGTGCCGATCAACAAGAAATATCCGCTTAAGATGCTGCTCGAGTCGTGCCAGCGCTACATGTCGTCCCTGGGCGAAAAACGCGTGCTGACCATCGAGTACACGCTGCTCAAGGATGTGAACGACAAGGTCGAACACGCGGTCGAGATGATCGAGCTGCTCAAGAACATCCCGTGCAAGATCAACCTGATCCCGTTCAATCCGTTCCCGCATTCCGGTTACGAGCGTCCGAGCAACAACGCGATTCGTCGCTTCCAGGATCAGCTTCACCACGCTGGCTTCAACGTCACCGTGCGCACCACTCGCGGCGAAGACATCGACGCCGCCTGTGGCCAATTGGTAGGACAGGTGCTGGATCGCACCCGTCGCAGCGAACGCTACATTGCCGTGCGTGAGTTGAACGCCACGGACGATGCGGTGCAAAACGCTGCGAACAGTCACTAAGAGAGGAACTCTATGTCCCTGCGCTTCGCGCTCGTTTTGCTGTTGGCCGGCCTTTGTTCCGGTTGTGTCCTGTCGGGTGACTACAACCCGATGAGGACCAGCAAAGGGCGCGACGAGGCGCGTGTGGCCTACGTGCAGCTGGGCATTGGCTACCTGCAGCAGGGCATGACTGAACGGGCCAAGGTGCCGCTCAAGAAAGCCCTGGAACTGGACGACTCCGACCCGGATGCCAATGCGGCCCTGGCCCTGGTGTTCCAGGCCGAGATGGAGCCGGAGCTGGCCGACCAGCATTTTCGCAAGGCGCTGTCTGCCCGCCCGCAAGACGCGCGGATCCTGAACAACTACGGCAGTTTTCTTTTCGAGCAGAAACGCTACAAGGACGCCTACGAGCGCTTCGAGCAGGCTGCCGCCGACACCCTTTACCCTGAGCGTTCGCGGGTTTTCGAAAACCTCGGCATGACGGCTGCGCAGCTCGGCCAGCGCGACCTGGCCCGCCAGCAACTGGAAAAGGCGCTGCGGCTCAACCGCCAGCAACCGCGGGCGCTGCTGGAAATGGCTGAGTTGTCCTACGAAGACAGGCATTATGTGCCCGCGCGTGACTACTACGAGCGTTTTAGCCTGCTGAGTGAGCAAAATGCACGTAGTCTATTGCTCGGCGTTCGGCTGGCACATGTGTTTGAAGATCGCGACAAGGCTGCAAGTTACGGCCTGCAACTCAAAAGACTCTATCCCGGTACGCCGGAATATCAGCAATACCTGTCGGAGCAATGATGAAAGCGGCGCATCCCGAAGTTGTAGCAGCGACTCGCGTAAATCCTGGTGAGACCCTGCGTCAAGCCCGCGAAAGCAATGGTTGGTCGCTGGCCGAAGTGGCCCTCAAGCTCAATCTCACCGTGGCCTCCCTCGGCAATCTGGAAGCGGGCGCGTTCGACAAGCTGCCTGGGCATACCTTTGCCCGGGGCTATATCCGCGCCTATGCCAAGTTGCTCGGCATGGACCAGACCGTGCTGGTCCAGCAATTCGATCAATACACCGGTTCCGATGCCCAGGGCAGCAACGTGCACAGCCTGGGGCGCATCGAGGAACCGGTTCGCGTTTCCCACACCATTTTGCGAATCGTCAGCCTGTTGCTGCTGATCGCGGTGATTGGTGGCGGTTTTGTCTGGTGGCAGGACCAGGCTTCCTTGCGCAACAAGGAGCCGGTCGCCATGAACCCTGAGCACGTCGAGGTCGAAGGCGCCGACGGCACCACCCAGATTCATCCGCTGGACGAGCCGGAAGACCAGGCTGTCGTCGAAGGCCAGGCCGAAGGCGAGACCGCCCTGGCGTTGCCACAGGACCAGGACGCCACTGCAGAAGCGGGTGCCGAGCCGGCTGCTCCAGCCCCTGCGCCAGTTGCACCAGCAGCGCCGGCTGCACCGATTGCCACGGCACCTGCCGCACCGAGCACGCCAGCGCCAACCGCGGCTGCGCCTGCGACCCACGCTGCGCCAGCCGCGCCAGTTGTTCCGGCAGCTCCGGCGGCCCCGACCCCGGCGCCAGTCGCAGGTGAAGGCCAGGTGCAAATCCAGTTTGTCGCCGACTGCTGGACGCAGATCACCGACGGCAACGGCAAGGTGCTGTTCAGTGGCCTCAAGCGCAAGGGCGACAGCACCGCCGTCAATGGCAAGCCGCCGTTTGCCGTACGCCTGGGTTATGCCCGTGGCGCGCAGGTCAGCTACAACGGCCAGCCGGTCGACATCGCTCCGTTCACCAGTGGCGAGACCGCTCGCCTGAAGTTGGGTCAATAAGTCATGCACGGCGAATCTCCTATCAAGCGTCGCGAATCCCGAAAAATCTGGGTCGGCAACGTGCCCGTGGGCGGCGATGCGCCTATCGCTGTGCAGAGCATGACCAACAGCGACACCAATGATGTAGCCGCCACGGTCGCCCAGATCAACCGCCTGGAAGCCGCCGGTGTCGACATCGTGCGCGTATCGGTGCCGGACATGGACGCCGCCGAGGCGTTCGGCAAGATCAAGCAACTGGTTAAGGTCCCCTTGGTGGCCGACATCCACTTCGACTACCGCATCGCCCTGCGCGTGGCGGAGTTGGGCGTGGATTGCCTGCGCATCAACCCGGGCAACATCGGTCGCGAAGACCGTGTCCGTGCCGTAGTGGATGCCGCCCGCGACCGGGGCATCCCGATTCGCATCGGCGTGAACGCCGGTTCCCTGGAAAAAGACCTGCAAAAGAAATACGGCGAACCGACCCCGGCGGCACTGGTGGAATCGGCCCTGCGCCACGTCGAGCACCTCGAGCGCCTGAATTTCCAGGACTTCAAGGTCAGCGTGAAGGCGTCCGACGTGTTCATGGCCGTCGAAGCCTACCGCCTGCTGGCCAAGGAAATCGTCCAGCCGCTGCACCTGGGCATCACCGAAGCCGGTGGGTTGCGTTCGGGCACGGTGAAATCCGCCGTCGGCCTCGGTATGCTGCTCGCCGAAGGGATTGGCGATACCATCCGCATCTCGTTGGCGGCTGACCCGGTCGAGGAAGTGAAAGTCGGCTACGACATTCTCAAGTCCCTGCACCTGCGTTCCCGTGGCATCAACTTCATCGCCTGCCCGAGCTGCTCGCGGCAGAACTTCGATGTGGTCAAGACCATGAACGAGCTGGAAGGGCGCCTCGAAGACCTGCTGGTGCCGCTGGATGTCGCGGTGATCGGTTGCGTGGTCAACGGGCCGGGCGAAGCCAAGGAGGCGCACATCGGCCTGACTGGCGGTACACCGAACCTGATTTACATCGACGGCAAGCCGTCGCAGAAACTGACGAATGACAATCTGGTGGATGAGCTGGAACGGCTGATTCGCCAGAAAGCGGCCGAAAAGGTCGAAGCCGACGCAGCGGTCATCGCGCGCGGTTAAGTCGAAAGATTAAGGAATACACGTGAGCAAGTCCCTGCAAGCCATTCGTGGCATGAACGACATCCTGCCCGAGCAGACGCCCCTGTGGCGTTATTTCGAGGGCACTGTGGCGCGTCTGCTGGATAACTACGGCTATCGGCAGATCCGCATGCCGATCGTCGAGTTCACCGAGCTGTTCAAGCGCTCCATCGGTGAAGTGACCGACATCGTCGAAAAAGAGATGTACACCTTCGACGACCGCAATGGCGACTCCCTGACCCTGCGCCCCGAAGGCACGGCGGCCTGCGTGCGTGCGGTGCTCGAGCACGGCATCACCGGCGGCGGCCAGGTGCAGAAACTCTGGTACGTCGGCCCGATGTTTCGTCACGAGCGTCCGCAGAAAGGCCGTTATCGCCAGTTCCACCAGATTGGCCTGGAAGTGTTCAACCTCGAAGGTCCGGACATCGATGCCGAGCTGATTGTCATGACCTGGCGCCTGTGGGGCGAGCTGGGGCTTCGCGATGCGGTCAAGCTCGAGCTCAACAGCCTGGGCACCAGCGAGTCCCGTGGCCGCTACCGTGAAGCGTTGGTGGAGTTTCTTTCTGCCCACCTGGACAAGCTCGACGAAGACAGCCAGCGCCGTCTGAAGACCAACCCGCTGCGTGTGCTCGACACCAAGAATGCCGAGACCCAAGCAGTCCTGGTCGACGCGCCGAAAATGGCCGACTACCTCGACGACGAATCCCGTGCACACTTCGAAGGGCTGAAGGCGCGCCTCGACGCCGTGGGCATCCCTTACGTGATCAACCCCAAGTTGGTCCGTGGTCTGGACTACTACAGCAAGACCGTCTTCGAGTGGGTCACCGACAAACTCGGCGCCCAAGGCACCGTATGTGCTGGCGGCCGTTACGACGGACTGGTTGAGCAGATGGGCGGCAAGCCGACCCCGGGCGTGGGCTTTGCCATGGGCATCGAGCGCCTGGTGCTGATGCTGGAAGCCTTGGACAAGGTGCCCGAAGAACTGTCCCGTCAGGTCGACGTCTACCTGTGCGCCTTTGGCGAGGCCGCCGAACTGGCCGCTTTGTCGTTGAGCGAACGGATCCGCGACCAGTTGCCCAACCTGCGCCTGCAGATCAACGCCGGCGCCGGCAGCTTCAAGAGCCAATTCAAGAAGGCCGACAAGAGCGGTGCGCTGTACGCACTGATCCTCGGTGACGACGAACTGGCCCAACAAGTGGTAGGTTTCAAACCCCTGCGTGGCCAGGGCGAACAACAAAGCATTGCCTGGGATGCGCTTGCTGCACACCTGGCCACCTGCGTCGTGCAGGGTTGAAGCTGTCAAACAGCCGATTTAGCGATTAAGGAGTATTGGGGTGTCGAGTACCGAAGATGAACAGCTGGCGGATTTGAAGGACTGGTGGACGCGCAACGGCAAGCCGCTGGTCACTGGCGGCCTGTTGGCGCTGGTCATCGTGTTCGGCTGGCAGGCCTACCAGAAATACCAGAGCAACCAGTCGCAAGGCGCCTCGGTGCTCTACCAGCAATTGCTGGAAACCACCCTGACCCCGGACGGCAAGCCTGACGCGGCCCGCGTGGCGGACCTGGCCGGCAAGCTGGACAAGGAATTCGGCGGCACTGCCTACGCGCAGTACGGTCGCCTGTTCGTGGCCAAGGTGGCGGTGGACAGCGGCAAATTGGACGACGCGGCCACCGAGCTCAAAGGTATCGTCGACAAACCGGCCAACCCGACCCTGGGCGAAGTGGCGCGTCAGCGCCTGGCGCAGGTACTGGCGGCACAGAACAAGGCTGAAGAGGCGTTGAAGCTGCTCGACGGCGATGCCGACAAGGCGTTCCTGGCGACCCGCGAAGAACTCAAGGGCGACCTGCTGGTACAGCTGGGCCGTGCCGATGAGGCCCATGCGGCCTACCAAAAAGCCAAGGCTGCGCTGTCGGATGAAGCCGCGGTCGGTGGCCTGCAAATCAAGCTGGACGACCTGGCCAAAGGGGATGCGTGACGTGATCCAGTGGAAACATGCAGCATTGCTGGCCCTGGCCATTCTGGCCGCGGGTTGCAGCAGCAACAGCAAGAAAGAACTGCCGCCAGCCGAACTGACCGACTTCAAAGAAGAAGTCGTGCTGCAGAAGCAGTGGAGCCGTTCCATCGGCGATGGCCAGGGTGAAACCTACAACATGCTGGTGCCGGCCATCGATGGCGACACCATCTATGCCGGCGACGTCACGGGCGTGGTCATGGCGATGGACCGTACCAACGGTGACGTCAAATGGGAGAAAGATCTCGAACTGCCTGTTTCCGGCGCCGTTGGCGTGGGTTACGGCCTGGTCATGATCGGCACACTCAAGGGCGAGATCGTCGCCCTGGACGCGAGCAGCGGTGAAGAGAAATGGCGCGCCCGCGTGACCAGCGAAGTGCTCGCACCGCCGGCCACCAACGGTGATGTGGTGGTAGTCCAGACCCAGGACGACCGGCTGATCGGCCTGGATGCCGCCACCGGCAACCAGCGCTGGTTGTACGACAGCACCCCGGCGGTACTGACCCTGCGTGGCACCAGCGCGCCGATCGTCACCAACCGCCTGGCGGTGGCTGGCTTGTCGACCGGTAAAGTGGTGGCCCTGGATGTTTCCAACGGCGTGCCGGTCTGGGAACAGCGCGTAGCGATCCCGCAAGGTCGTTCGGAGCTGGAGCGTGTGGTCGATATCGACGGTGGCTTGCTGCTGTCCGGCGGTACGCTGTACGTCGCCAGCTATCAGGGCCGCGTGGCGGCACTGGACCTGGAAAGCGGTCGTCCGTTGTGGCAGCGCGATGCGTCCAGCTACGCCGGTGTCGCCCAGGGTTTTGGCAGCGTCTACGTGAGCCTGTCCTCGGGCACCGTCGAAGGCGTTGACGAGCGTTCCACCACCGCCTTGTGGAGCAACGACTCCCTGGCCCGTCGTCAACTGTCGGCCCCGGAAGTGTTCTCCAGCTACGTTGCAGTGGGTGACCTGGAAGGTTACCTGCACCTGCTCAGCCAGGTGGACGGTCGTTTCGTCGGCCGTGAGCGCATCGACAGTGACGGCCTGCGTGCCCGTCCGCTGGTGGTGGGCAACATGATCTATGTGTATGGCAACAGCGGCAAACTGGAAGCCCTGACCATCAAGTAAGACTATGCTTGGGGCTAATCCCCCCAAGCGGCCTTGTTCTCAAGGTTTGCAGGGCTTGCACAGACTGCCCCGAGCACCAGCCGCTGCCTCGCAGCGGCTTTTGTATTTTCTGAAATAACGAAGTGGAGAGCCGCATGGTTCCCGTAATCGCCCTGGTGGGCCGACCGAACGTCGGCAAGTCCACCTTGTTCAACCGCCTGACCAGGACTCGCGACGCCATTGTCGGCGACTTGTCCGGTCTGACCCGTGATCGCCAATACGGTGAGGCCAAGTGGCAAGGGCGTACCTATATTCTGGTCGACACCGGCGGCATCTCCGGTGATGAACATGGCATGGACGAAAAAATGGCCGAGCAGTCGTTGCTCGCCATTGAAGAAGCCGATGTGGTGCTGTTCCTGGTAGACGCCAAGGCCGGTTTTACCGCCGCCGACCAGATGATCGCCGAGCATTTGCGCAAGCGTAACAAGCGCTCCTACGTGGTCGCCAACAAGGTCGACAACATCGACCCGGACATGGCCCGCGCCGAATTCGCACCGTTGGGCATGGGCCAGGCGATCCCGATCGCCGGCGCCCACGGTCGTGGCATCACCCAGATGCTGGAAATCGCTCTGGAGAGTTTCCCGAAAGACGACGTGGAAGAGCCGGAAGAGGGCGAGGAAGAGATCGTTGCCGAAGGCGAGGAAGCCAAGCGCATTCCGGGCCCAAGCGAGAAAGACGGGATCAAGATCGCGATCATCGGCCGTCCGAACGTGGGCAAGTCGACGCTGGTCAACCGCATGCTCGGCGAAGACCGGGTTATCGTCTACGACCAGCCCGGCACCACCCGCGACAGTATCTACATTCCCTTCGAGCGTAACGAAGAGAAGTACACGCTGATCGACACCGCCGGTGTGCGCAAGCGCGGCAAGATCCACGAAGAAGTTGAAAAGTTCTCCGTGGTCAAGACCCTGCAAGCGATCAAAGACGCCAACGTGGTGATCTTCGTGATGGACGCCCGCGAAGGCGTGGTCGATCACGACCTGAACCTGCTGGGTTTCGCCCTGGAAGCCGGTCGTGCGCTGGTCATCGCGATCAACAAGTGGGATGGCATGACGCCGAGCGAACGGGATTTCGTCAAGGTCGAATTGCAACGTCGCCTGTTCTTCGTCGACTTCGCCGACATCCACTTCATCTCGGCGCTGCACGGCACGGGCGTGGGCAACCTCTACGCTTCGGTGCAGAACTCGTTCAAGTCCGCGGTGACCCGCTGGCCGACCAACCGCCTTACCCAGATCCTCGAAGATGCGGTAGGCGAGCACGCGCCACCGATGGTCAACAACCGTCGGATCAAGCTGCGCTACGCCCACTTGGGCGGTGCCAACCCGCCGATTATCGTGATCCACGGTAACCAGATCGAGAAGGTGCCCAAGTCGTACGTTCGTTACCTGGAGAACACCTACCGTCGCGTCCTGAAGCTGGTCGGCACGCCGATCCGCATCGAGTTCAAGGGCGGCGAGAACCCGTACGAAGGCAACAAGAACACGCTCACCGACCGCCAGGTCAACAAGAAGCGCCGCTTGATGTCGCACCACAAGAAGGCCGACAAGAAGCGCCGCGACAAGCGCTGATTCAATACCTGTTGCCCGGAAGCTTGTGTGGCGAGGGAGCTTGCTCCCGCTGGGGTGCGAAGCGCCCCCCAGATGTCTCTGCCCCCGCAGTGCATCAGGCACAACCCAGGGGCTGCTGCGCAGCCCAGCGGGAGCAAACTCCCTCGCCACGGTCGTTCGGCGACATGAAAAGGGTGTCCTTGGTGGCACCCTTTTTCATGCCCGGCGATTGGGCTATTCTCGAGCTCTCCCGCGCCGCATCAGAGCCGGGTGCAGAGCAGGGAACCCTTGATGATCACCAGCAAGTTGCCGAATGTCGGCATCACTATCTTTACTCAGATGTCCCAGCTCGCGGCGCAGACCGGTGCGCTCAATCTGTCCCAGGGATTTCCCGATTTCGATGGCCCGCAGGCCCTGCGCGATGCGGTTGGCCGGCACATTGCCCAAGGCCATAACCAGTATTCGCCCATGACCGGCCTGCCGGCGCTACGCCAGCAGATCGCAGCGAAGATCGCCCGCAGCTACGGCGCTAACGTCGATGCCGATCAAGAGGTCACCGTGACCCCTGGCGCGACCCAGGCGATTTTCTGTGCCATCGCGGCGGTGGTCCACAGCGGTGACGAAGTGATCGTCTTCGACCCCAGCTACGACAGCTATGAGCCTTCCGTTCTATTGGCCGGTGGGCGCTGCGTGCACGTGCCATTGGGCCTGGATGACTTCGCCATCGACTTCGAGAAGCTCGGCGAAGCCCTGAGCCCGCGTACGCGCATGATCATCCTCAACTCGCCGCACAACCCCAGTGGTGCCCTGATCAGCCGCGCCGAACTGGATCAGTTGGCGACGCTGATTCGCGACCGTGACATCTACCTGGTCAGCGACGAGGTCTACGAACACCTGGTGTTCGACGGCGTCGCCCACGCCAGTGTCCTGGCCCATGAAGAACTGTACCGCCGCGCCTTCGTGGTCAGTTCGTTCGGCAAGACCTACCACGTCACCGGCTGGAAAACCGGCTACGTGGTGGCGCCAGCGGCCTTGACGGTGGAACTGCGCAAGGTACACCAGTACGTCAGCTTCTGTGGCGTGACGCCGTTGCAGTACGCCCTGGCCGACTACATGGCCGAGCATCCGGAACACGTCGATGAACTGCCGGACTTCTACCAGGCCAAGCGCGACCTGTTCTGCGATCTGCTGGCCCCGTCACGGTTCAGCTTCAAGCGCGTGACCGGCACCTATTTCCAGTTGGTGGACTACTCGCAGATTCGCCCGGACCTGAATGACGTCGACATGGCCGTGTGGATGACCCGCGAGCATGGCGTGGCGACGATTCCGATCTCGGTGTTCTACCAGCACCCACCCCAAGGCCAGCGCCTGGTGCGCCTGTGCTTTGCCAAACGCGAGGAGACGCTGCGCGAAGCGGCGGAAAAACTATGCGTGATCTGAGCACGTTACCGGACCTCGACATTGCACTGGTCCAGACCACCCTGGCCTGGCACGACCGCCGGGCCAACCTTGAGCATTTCGAAGCGCTGCTTGAGCAGGCACGTGGGGCTGATCTGATCATCCTGCCAGAGATGTTCACCACGGGTTTCTCCATGGAATCCGAAACCCTGGCGGAGCCGGAGAACGGCCCGACGCGCCAATGGCTCAAGGCCCAGGCCGCGAAGCTGGACGCGGTGATTACCGGCAGTGTGATCATCCAGGCCGCGGACGGTAGCCATCGCAATCGCTTGCTCTGGGCGCGGCCGGATGGCGAAGTGTTGCATTACGACAAGCGCCATCTGTTTCGCATGGCGGGGGAGCACAACCACTACACCCCGGGTGAGCGACAGGTGCTGTTCGAGCTCAAGGGCTGGCGGATTCGTCCGCTGATTTGCTACGACCTGCGCTTCCCGGTCTGGAGCCGCGACGCCGAGGACACCGACCTGCTGCTATACACCGCCAACTGGCCCGGGGCGCGGCGTCTGCACTGGAATCGGCTGTTGCCGGCCCGGGCGATCGAGAACCTGTGCTACGTGGCCGCGGTAAACCGTGTGGGTACCGACGGCAAGGGGTTCGCCTATACCGGTGACAGCCAGGTGCTGGATTTCCAGGGCGAGAGCTTGCTCAGCGCCGGTGAAGCGGATGGTGTGTTCAAGGTGTGCTTGAACGCAGCGGACCTGGCGGCGTATCGCACGCGGTTTCCGGCGAACCTGGATGCCGATCGCTTCGAATTCACGAATTGAAACGATTCAGCCTCAAGGAACAGTGTTGCATGCCGATAACCGGTCAGCCAAGGAGAAGTCCCTATGACCAGTATCAGCGCAACCACCGTAAACCCTTATCCATTGTCAGCCCCTAAAGTCTCCATCCGCGGGACTGAAGAAGAGAAAGCGGTCAGTCCAGTGGCATCGACTGACGCCGACGACAAAGACAAGACACTGCAGGTCGATACCCGCGGCGCGAATGTCGCCGGCGCTCCCGCCAGCGGCGGTGGGGACATCATCGAGCAACTGAAAAAGCAGATCGAGCAGGCCGAGAAACTGCTGGCCCAGCAGCAAGCCCAGTTGGCCCGGGTCCAGAAAAGCCAGGCCAACGAAGAGCAGAAGGCCCAGCAGGCCATGGCCATCCAGACCCAGATCATGGGTACCCAAGCGATGCTGCAAACCCTGCGGGCGTCGTTGTTGCAGGCCATGACCGTTTCTGTCGATACCCATGCCTGACATTTTGGTTGTCTGACAGGCCGCCATCGCGAGCAAGCTCGCTCCCACAGGGGGCACAGGATTTCGGCTCCACTGAAGATCCAGTGTGGAGAGCTTGCTCGCGATGAGGCCAGTACAGTCAGCACCCAACCATCAGCCAAACAAAAAGGCCCCAGGGTTCACACCCCAGGGCCTTTTTGCATTTCAGCTGTAGATCAGGCCGCCTTGGCTTCCGGCTGGCTCAACGAGCGGTTCAGCGCACTGAACAGGGCCTTGAAGCTAGCGGTAGTGATGTTCTCATCGATACCCACGCCATGCACCGCACGCTCGCCGTTGACTCGCAGTTCAATGTAGGCCGCCGCCTTGGCATTGGTGCCGGCGCCGATGGCGTGTTCGTTGTAGTCCATGATCTCCACCGGAATCGGCAGGCCGGCCACCAGGGCTTCCAGCGCGCCGTTGCCCTTGCCGCGCCAGTGCAGGTTGGTCTCGCCCTGGCCCTTGCTGGCCACTTCCACTTCTACGGCGCTATTGCCGTTTTCTTCCTGCAGGCGATGGCTGACCAGTGCGTACGGAGTGTTGGCTTGCAGGTATTCACGCTGCAGCAAGGCGTGGATCTGCTGTGCAGTCATTTCCAGGCCCAGGCGATCGGTTTCGCGCTGTACCACCTGGCTGAACTCGATCTGCATGCGACGCGGCAGGCTGATGCCGTATTCCTGTTCCAGCAGGTAGGCGATACCGCCCTTGCCCGACTGGCTGTTGACGCGAATCACCGCCTCGTAGCTGCGACCGATGTCGGCCGGGTCGATTGGCAGGTATGGCACTTCCCACAGACCGTCCGATTTCTGCTGGGCGAAGCCCTTGCGGATGGCATCCTGGTGCGAGCCGGAGAACGCGGTATGAACCAGGTCGCCAACGTACGGATGACGCGGGTGCACCGGAATCTGGTTGCATTCCTCGACCACTTTGCGCACGCCGTCGATGTCGGAGAAGTCCAGCTCCGGGTTGACGCCCTGGGTGTAAAGATTCAGCGCCACGGTCACCAGGTCGACGTTACCGGTGCGTTCGCCGTTGCCGAACAGGCAGCCTTCGACACGGTCGGCGCCGGCCATCAGGCCCAGCTCGGTAGCGGCCACGCCAGTGCCACGGTCGTTGTGGGTGTGCAGGCTGATGAGCACGCTGTCACGCCGGGTGATGTTGCGGTGGAACCACTCGATCTGGTCGGCGTAGATGTTCGGGGTGGCGACTTCCACGGTAGCGGGCAGGTTGAGGATCACCTTGCGTTCGGGCGTCGGGTTCCAGACTTCGATCACTGCGTCGCAGACTTCCTTGGCAAATTCCAGCTCAGTGGCGCTGAAAGTCTCTGGCGAATACTCGAACTGCCACTGGGTTTCCGGTTGCTGGGCGGCGTATTTGACGAACAGCTTGGCCGCGTTCACCGCGATTTCCTTCACGCCTTCCTTGTCCTGGTTGAACACGATGCGGCGGAACGATGGGCAGGTGGCGTTGTACAGGTGGACGATGGCTTTTTTCGCGCCGCGCAGGGATTCGAACGTACGGGCGATCAGGTCTTCACGGGCCTGGGTCAGCACTTGGATGGTGGTGTCGTCCGGGATGTGGCCTTCTTCGATGAGGGTGCGCACGAAGTCGAAGTCGGTTTGCGAAGCGGCTGGGAACGATGCTTCGATTTCCTTCACGCCCACCGCGACGAGGGTTTTCCAGAAACGCAGTTTCTTGACCGCGTCCATCGGCTCGATCAGCGACTGGTTGCCGTCGCGCAGGTCGGAGCTGCACCAGATCGGCGCGGCGGTGATGGTCTTCGACGGCCAGGTGCGATCCGGCAGGTTGATGGTCGGGAAGGCGCGGTATTTGGAAGACGGGTCTTTGAGCATGCTCATGGGGAAATCCTTATTGTCGTGGCCGGAAAAAGGCGGCCTGCCGGTGGTTCGAATGGGGTGGCTTGAAGCCTGGACGAGATGCCGCGATTCAGCCTGGCAGTCGTGCGCTGACGAGGCACAGGCTGCGGTGCTGGCGAAGCTGAATGAGGGTGTGAGAGGTTTTCATGCCTTCAACCCTAACCGCGTGAGGGAAGGATCGCAAGCAGTCGGAAAAAATTGAGATAAGTTCTGCTTTGGGGAGTTTTTGCGAGATTTAATCGCGAGTTTTTCGGAAATTTGTAGTTTTATTGCGTCGATGTTTGTGGCTCGGCAATTCAGGAAGAGGCGGTGCGACTGCCGGCCCCATCGCGAGCAAGCGGCTCCCACAGGGTAGCTCGGTACTTGTGAAAGAGTGCTGTACCTGTGGGAGTAGGTACTTTTAAGAACAGCGCTGTACCTGTGGGAGCCGAGCTTGCTCGCGATGAGGCCAGTAGCCCTGGCACACATCTCAGGGCTGAAACGCACCGATGAAAATCGCCGGATCCACCCGCGCATCGTTCAGGCTGATGTTCCAGTGCATGTGCGGCCCGGTCGCGCGGCCGGTGGCGCCGACCTTACCCACCACGGTGCCCCGGGCCAGTTGCTGGCCGACCTTCACATCGATCTTCGACATGTGGCAGAACATGCTGATGAAGCCTTGGCCATGGTCGACGAACACGGTGTTGCCATTGAAGAAGTAATTACCGGTGAGGATCACCTTGCCGGCGGCCGGGGTCTTGATCGGCGTGCCGGCGGGCACGGCGAAGTCCAGGCCGGCGTGGGGGTTGCGTTCTTCGCCGTTGAAGAAGCGGCGCACGCCGAACTTGCTCGACAGCGGGCCGTTGACCGGTTTGTCCAGCAACAGGTTGCTGGGGATGTTCGGGCTGAAGCTGCGGTAGGCCTTCAGTTGCACCGCCAGCTCGGCATCGATGCGCTTGAGGTCCGCCGGGTTCGGGTTGACCTGGCGCTTGTTCTTCAGGGTGATGTGTTGTTCGGGGTACTTCTTGTAGCCGACCACGAACGGCTGGGTGCCGCCGCCACTGCTGATCTGTTGCGTGCCGGGCTGCACCGTCAGCGGGATGCCGACAATCGCCAGCCAGTTGTCCTGTTCTTTGACCACCAGCACTGGCTTGCCCTGGTAACTGGCTTTCGGTGCCTTGGCGGCGCTGCCCAGGTCCACCACGGCCACGCCGCCGGGCACCGGTTTGTTCAGCAGGCGGATGATGTAACTGTCGGCATGGGCGTTGAAGGCCAGGCACAGCAAGAGCAAAGGGGCGAGATATCGCGGCATGAATCAATCCAGTAAAGAAAGGGTGACCGGCGTGAGGTGATTGTCTTCGACCCGTACCAGCAGCTCACCTTCGCCAAGGCGGGCGGTCAGGCGCTGGCCGGTCTGGGTTTGCCCGGCACTGCGGATCGCCTGGCCGCGTTCGTCGAGCAGAATGCTGTAGCCGCGGCCGAGGGTCGCCAGGGGGCTGACGATGTGCAGCGTCTGCATCTGGTTGTGCAGCTGCACGCGTCGCGCTTTCAGGCCTTCGCGCATCGCCCGGGGCAGGCGTTCGGCGAGGCTGTCCAGGCGCTGGCGTAGCAACGCCAGGTGCCGGCCCGGATGTTGCCCGGCCAGGCGGGTTTCCAGGCGGATCAAGCGTTCGCGGCGGGTATTGAGGCTGCGCTCGAAGGCCCGGCGCAGGCGCATGTCCAGATCGTCGAGGCGCTGGGCTTGCTGGCGCAGGCGTTCGCCGGGGTGGCGCAGGCGTCGGGTCAGGCCTTCGAGGCGCAGTTGATCGCGCATCAGGCGGTCGCGCATGCGCATCACCAGCCGGCGATGCAGGCTTTCGACCCGGCGCACCAGGTCGCCAGCATCCGGTGCCAGCAGTTCGGCGGCGGCGGACGGGGTCGGGGCGCGTACGTCGGCGACGAAATCGCTGATGGACACATCGGTTTCATGGCCCACGGCGCTGACGATCGGCGTGACGCAGGCATCCACCGCCCGGGCCACGGCTTCTTCGTTGAAGCACCACAAGTCTTCCAGCGAACCGCCGCCCCGGGCCAGGATCAGCGCATCGAAACCACGGGCGTCGGCCAGCTTCAGGGCGCGGACGATTTGTGCGGTGGCTTCGCGCCCTTGCACGGCGGTGGGGATCAGGGTCAGGGCGATCTGCGGCGCGCGGCGGCGGAAGACACTGATGATGTCGCGGATCACCGCGCCGGTGGGCGAACTGATGATGCCGATGCGTTGCGGATGGGCCGGCAGCGGCACCTTGCGCTCGGCGCTGAACAGGCCCTCGGCGCTGAGTTTTTCCTTCAAGGCATCGAAGGCCAGGCGCAGGGCGCCATCGCCGGCTGGCTCGACGGTGTCGAGGATCAGTTGATAATCGCCACGGCCTTCGAACAGCGAGACCTTGCCGCGCACTTTCACCGCCAACCCGTCTTTCAAGGCCTGGCGCACCCGCGCGGCGTTCTGCCGGAACAACGCGCAACGCACCTGGGCACCGCTGTCCTTGAGGGTGAAGTACACGTGGCCGGAGGCCGGGCGGGCGAGGTTGGAGATTTCGCCCTCGACCCAGATGTTGCTGAACACGTCTTCGAGCAACACCCGCGCACGGCCGTTGAGCTGGCTGACAGTCAAGACCTCACGGTCCAGGCCCAGTCGGGCAAAGGGATCTTTAATCATGGGCGGCATGATAAGGGGATTCGCCAATGGTGTGCAGACAATTAGACCGGGTTGCCCTGCGACATGGAATCTCCCGCAGGGGACCTATGTCGCACTGAAGATCAAATGTGTGCGAGCTTGCTCGCGATAGCGACAGGCCTGTCACCACAAATGCTGGATAAGCCCCCGACCTCTGGCTAAAGTCGCCGCTCTCCTCATCAAGGAAGTGCCGGATGAATCTTCTCCCATGGTTGGGCCAGTGGGCATTTACCCCCACGCAATGGCTGGTGATCGGCTCGGCCATTGCCCTGGCCTACATCGTCTTCGGCATTGCCGGGTTCGGCACGGCGCTGGTGGCCGCGCCCATCCTGCTGCTGTTCATGCCCCTGTCGAAAATCGTCCCGCTGCTGGTCTTGTTGGATTTTGTCGCGGCCTTTGGCAACTTGCTGCCATCGCGTCGGGACGTGTCCCGGCCGGAGCTGCTGCGGTTGTTGCCGTGCATGGCATTGGGCTGCACCCTCGGGGTGATTTTCCTGCTCAACCTCAAGTCCGACCTGTTGTTGCTGCTGATGGGGGTGTTCATCAGTTGCTATGCGATCTACAGCCTGCTGATCAAGACCCGGCCGACACAGTTGTCGGCGCTGTGGGCGGTTCCGATGGGTACGGTGGGCGGGATGTTCGGCGCGTTGTTTGGCAGTGGCGGCTTTTTATATGCCATCTACCTGAACAGTCGCTTGCCCAAGGACCCGGCCCGAGCCACGCAAAGTGCCCTGATCAGTTGCAGCACCGTGGTGCGCCTGAGCCTGTTTATCGTGGCCGGGGTCTATGCCGAGCTACCCTTGTTGGTACTGGCGCTGTGTTTGTTGCCGGCCATGGCGCTGGGGTTGTGGGTAGGGCGTCGCTTGACCATGAAAATGTCGCGAGAGGCATTCGTGCGTCTGGTCACCTGGCTGGTGCTTGCCAGCGGCCTCGCGTTGATCGGGCGCTACCTGAGTGCTTGACCTGGCCCCGCCAGGGATTAAGCTGCCGGCCTTTGATCAGACCCTGCCAGGGAAACAGCCAGGCCTCGCCATGAACTCGCAAAGCATCATCGTTCCGAAAATTTCCACCCTGCCGGTCCACGAGCCCCGGGCCCGGGCGATCGTGCGCTGGCTGGTGCGCAAGAATATCGTCGAAGAACAACTGACCACCTGCGGGCGCACCGGCAATCGCATGGCCCACGCCATCGCCCCCGGTGCTCGCGAGGTGGTCCTGCATCCCGAAGCCTTGCCGTTCGGTGAAGCGATCAATGGCCTGGAGATCATCACCAAGCGCTGCATCTATACACCGGCCAAGGGCTTTCTCGAAGAAGCCGGTTGCGCCGAGTGCCGCAAGGAAGTCGGCGAAGCGCTGTTCGAAAGCCTGGAAGACTGGATGCCGGCGCGCACCGACAACTTCACTTGCCCTGAATGCGGTCATGAAGACGACATCAATGGCTTCCTGTTCCTGCAGCCCTGCGGGTTTTCCAACCTGGGGTTCATCTTCAACAATTGGCTGGAGGCGGGGTTCAAGCAGGACTTTCTCGATGAATTCGCCGATTGGCTCGATCAGCCGGTGAGTTGGGTGAGGGTGGAGTTGTAGATAAGCGCACCCCCCGTGGCGAGGGAGCTTGCTCCCGCTGGGCTGCGAAGCGGCCCCCTGTATTCCTGCCATGACATCGCAAGGGGACGCTGGCGCGTCCAGCGGGAGCAAGCTCCCTCGCCACGGGGTTCGGTGTATGGCCGGAACGCGGTGATTAGCTCCGTCAATCAGCCCGGCAATAATAGACAGAGTTTTACATTGAGCCAGACGGGGTCCATGAGTATAATGGCGCGCTTCCATTTTCCCGCTCGGGAGCCCCCGCGATGCTGCGTATCAGCCAAGAAGCTCTGACCTTCGACGACATTCTCCTAGTGCCCGGTTATTCCGAAGTACTGCCTAACGAAGTCAGTCTCAAAACCCGTCTCACCCGTGGCATCGAACTGAATATCCCCCTGGTTTCCGCCGCCATGGACACCGTGACCGAAGCCCGTCTGGCCATTGCCATGGCCCAGGAAGGCGGTATCGGTATCATCCACAAGAACATGACCATCGAACAGCAGGCCGCCGAAGTGCGCAAGGTCAAGCGGTTCGAGGCTGGCGTGGTCAAGGATCCGATCACCATCGAGGCTGACGCCACGGTCCGGGATCTGTTCGAACTGACCCGTATGCACAACATCTCCGGCGTTCCGGTGCTGCACGATGGCGACCTGGTCGGCATCGTCACCTCCCGCGACGTGCGTTTCGAGAACCGCCTGGATGCCACCGTCCGCCAAGTGATGACGCCTAAAGAGCGCCTGGTCACGGTCAAGGAAGGCACCAACAAGGACGAAGTCCGCGAGTTGCTGCACAAGCACCGTATCGAGCGCGTGCTGATCGTCGACGACAAATTCGCCCTCAAGGGCATGATGACCGTCAACGACATCGAAAAAGCCAAGGCCTACCCGCTGGCCAGCAAGGACGACCAAGGTCGTCTGCGCGTCGGCGCGGCGGTCGGCACCGGCAAGGACACCGGTGATCGCGTCGCGGCCCTGGTCAGTGCCGGTGTTGACGTGGTGGTGGTCGACACCGCCCACGGCCACTCCAAAGGCGTGATCGACCGCGTTCGCTGGGTCAAGCAGAATTTCCCTGACGTGCAGGTGATCGGTGGCAATATCGCCACTGGCGCTGCGGCCAAGGCCTTGGCCGAAGCCGGCGCCGACGCGGTCAAGGTCGGTATCGGCCCTGGCTCGATCTGCACCACCCGTATCGTTGCCGGTGTCGGCGTGCCGCAGATCAGCGCCATCGCCAACGTCGCCGCCGCCCTTGAAGGCACGGGCGTGCCGTTGATCGCCGACGGCGGTATCCGCTTCTCCGGTGACCTGTCCAAGGCCATCGTCGCCGGTGCCTCCTGCGTGATGATGGGGTCGATGTTTGCCGGTACCGAAGAAGCACCGGGCGAGATCGAACTGTTCCAGGGCCGTAGCTACAAGGCTTATCGCGGCATGGGTTCGCTGGGTGCCATGTCCCAGGCCCAGGGCTCTTCCGACCGTTACTTCCAGGACTCCTCCGCGGGTGCCGAGAAGCTGGTACCGGAAGGCATCGAAGGTCGCGTGCCATACAAAGGCACCCTGAGCGCCATCATCCATCAACTGATGGGCGGCCTGCGTTCTTCCATGGGCTACACCGGCAGCGCCAACATCGAAGAGATGCGCACCAAGCCGGAATTCGTCCGGATCACCGGTGCCGGTATGGCCGAGTCCCATGTCCACGACGTACAGATCACCAAGGAAGCGCCGAACTACCGCGTAGGTTAAGGCTTCCAGCAAAACGTTAATCACCGGGGCTGTTCATTCAGCCCCGAGTTGTTTCTGATTCACTACATGAGAATGAGTCATGGCCCTCGACATTCACGCTCACCGCATCCTGATCCTCGACTTCGGTTCCCAGTACACCCAGCTGATCGCCCGCCGCGTGCGTGAAATCGGTGTGTACTGCGAATTGCATCCGTTCGACATGGATGACGAAGCGATTCGCGAATTCGCGCCTAAAGGCGTGATTCTCGCCGGCGGCCCCGAGTCCGTGCACGAAGCCGACAGCCCGCGCTGCCCGCAAGCCGTGTTCGACCTGGGTGTACCGGTCTTTGGTATCTGCTACGGCATGCAGACCATGGCCGAACAGCTGGGCGGCAAGGTAGAAGGCTCCGACCTGCGTGAGTTCGGTTATGCCCGCGTTGACGTCGTCGGCAAGAGCCGCCTGCTGGACGGCATCGAAGACCACGTCGACGCCGACGGCCTGTTCGGCCTGGACGTGTGGATGAGCCACGGTGACAAAGTCACCAAGATGCCGGAAGACTTCCACATCCTGGCCAGCACCCCGAGCTGCCCGATTGCCGGCATGTTCAACGATGATCGCCGTTACTACGGCGTGCAGTTCCACCCTGAAGTGACCCACACCAAGCAGGGCGGCCGCATCCTGTCGCGCTTCATCCTCGACATCTGCGGTTGCGAAGCCCTGTGGACCCCGTCGAAAATCGCTGAAGACGCCATCGCCCAGGTGCGCGCCCAGGTCGGTACCGATAACGTGCTGCTGGGCCTGTCCGGCGGTGTGGACTCCTCGGTGGTCGCTGCGCTGCTGCACAAGGCCATCGGCGATCAGCTGACCTGCGTTTTCGTCGACAACGGCCTGCTGCGCTTGCACGAAGGCGAGCAAGTGATGGCCATGTTCGCCGAGAACATGGGCGTCAAGGTGATCCGCGCCAACGCCGAAGAGCAGTTCCTGAACAACCTGGCTGGCGAGTCCGACCCAGAGAAGAAACGCAAGATCATCGGCCGCACCTTCATCGACGTGTTCGATGCCGAATCCTGCAAGCTGGACAACATCAAGTACCTGGCCCAGGGCACCATCTATCCCGACGTGATCGAGTCGGCCGGCGCCAAGAGCGGCAAGGCCCACGTGATCAAGTCCCACCACAACGTCGGTGGCCTGCCGGAAGAGATGAACCTCAAGCTGGTCGAACCGCTGCGCGAACTGTTCAAGGACGAGGTTCGTCGCCTCGGCCTGGAGCTGGGCCTGCCCTACGACATGGTCTACCGCCACCCATTCCCGGGCCCAGGCCTGGGCGTGCGGATCCTCGGTGAAGTGAAGAAGGAATACGCCGACCTGCTGCGTCGCGCCGACCACATCTTCATCGAAGAACTGCGCAAGGCCGACTGGTACCACAAGGTCAGCCAGGCGTTCGTGGTGTTCCAACCGGTGAAATCCGTCGGCGTGGTCGGTGATGGCCGTCGTTACGCCTGGGTCGTGGCCCTGCGTGCCGTGGAAACCATCGACTTCATGACCGCTCGCTGGGCACACCTGCCATACGAGCTGCTGGAAACCGTTTCCGGGCGGATCATCAATGAAATCGAAGGCATCTCCCGCGTGACGTATGACGTGTCGAGCAAGCCGCCGGCGACGATTGAGTGGGAGTGAAGGGAGGTCTCTAGAGGCCATCTCCAGCTATCTTGAAATCGATGCAACGTCGATTCCGTAGTCGGACAGAGGAAGGGTGCATGTTCAGCCCCTTCCTCAGCTCTGACGAGCTGGATTGCAGGCAATAATCGCTTTTGTTCGTTTCTCTTGTTTTCTAATTGTTTTTGTCTGATCTTAAGCATCAATTAACAAGATTAGGCGTCTCGCATCATTTTTGAATCCCTGAAAAGCCTTCTTGTCCGCAGAGGTCCCTTATGATCGATTTGCCCGCCGATCCCATAGGCGCCAGCTGGCTGGCCCGACTCTATGGCGTGCTGCCGCTGGGGAGACTGCCTGTGACGAGCCAGGCGGGCGGGCGACGCGCAACCCAGATCAACGATGGTTTTAGTCTGGAAACCTATCCCGAGGCGATGCGACCGGATGCAAAGCCTGCCGCGCATCTGCAGTTCCACCTACGGCATGAAGTCCCCCATCTGGAGTTCCTGGCCCGTCTTTTCGAGCGGACGGGGCCTGATTTCGTCCAAGCCTGGGTCGCGGCCGAGCCTACCGGGCAGTATGCGCGTCGCGCTGCGTTTCTGTATGAATGGCTGACCCGGGACACCCTGGTCGTACCCGAGCGTCTGGGGGGCAACTACGTCGATGCCATCGACGAAGCCAAGCTGGTTTCGGCATCGCGGGACCGGGTGGTCAAGGTGCAGCGCTGGCGGGTGAATGACAATCTGGCCGGTACGCGCGAATTCTGCCCCTGCGTAGTCAAGACTGAGGCGATGATGCGTGCGGCCAGTCTGGACATTCCACGTTTGTTCGGTGAGTTGACGGACGAGTTCGGCGAGGATCTGCTGATACGATCGGCGGTCTGGATGACGTTACGCGAAAGCAAGGCCAGTTTCGCCATCGAAGGCGAGGCTGACCGGGTAGGGCGAGTACAACGTTTTGCCGACGTGATGGCGCGCCGCACCGGACAAGGTCTGGTGCCATTGAGCAACGCTGCACTGGCGGAGTTGCAGCGGGAAATTCTCGGTGATCGGACGACGATCGCCCACTTCGGCGTGCGCCAGTCACCGGTTTTCGTCGGCGAAACGGTGCGCTACCAGGAGGTCGTACACTACGTCGCCCCTGCGGCCGATGAAATCGGCGCGATGCTTGAAGGGCTGAGGGTGTTCCTCGAAAGGACGCAAGGCCAGTCGTCGGTGATGCGCAGCGCAGTTGCAGCCTTTGGTTTCGTCTATATCCATCCACTCGCTGATGGTAACGGCCGTGTGCACCGGTTTTTGGTCAACGACGTACTGCGACGCGACGGCGTAATCCCGGATCCTGTGATTCTGCCGATCTCTGCGGTTATTACAGATGACGTAGGCGAGCGTCGCGGCTATGACCGAGTGCTGGACCAGGTGTCCAGGCCGCTTATGCAGGCTGTACGCGAGCGAGTAGTCTTCGAGTCCAGACAGACGACCTATCCAGATGGTGTTGTGTCGAACTTCTCTTTTCAGGGCGCTGACCAAGCCCGACCGCTGTGGCGTTATCCGGATCTCGGACCTCATACCGTGTTTCTGGCCAATATCATTGGCCGGACTTTGACCGAGCAGATGCGCGAAGAGTCTCGTTATCTGCGCAGCCATGCGCGTGCCCGCGCGATGCTGAAGGAGGTGGTCGAGATGCCCGACCAACAGGCGGATCGGGTGCTGCGCTCAATTGAGCAGAATCGCGGCGAGTTGAGCAATGTGCTTGCCAAGGAAATGCCCGTGCTGCAACAGGTCGGGGTCTGGGCCGAAATCGTTGATGCCGTTTCGCGGGCGTTCGAGGAGAACGGCGGAGCGGGTGCTACTGTGATTGATCGATATCGCCCGGGAAAGCCCGTCGACCGTTGAAGCCGTTCATGCAATTTCCGTCCTCCTAGGGGAGGTTCTTCTGCCAGTCGGTTTCCCCGTCACGTTTCGCTACGACTACCGCCTCCGCGGGCACCGAGCTGCGTTTATCATCGGGCGGTATGCTTGCGGGTATCACACTGGCACTTGAGTTCACTCGGGATGCGCCTGATGCGGTTAAGGCAGTGCTTAGTGCGCTGGGCGACGTTCGCCGCGCGGTGCCATCGGCCAGACTGATCGAGGTAGCGCCTGATTTCGTCGGGCTGACCGACGTAGCCGAGATCGTCGGTGTATCTCGGCAAAACATGCGCAAGCTGATGTTGGCTCATCCGGGCAGCTTCCCGACGCCCGTGCACGAGGGGAGTGCGTCTATCTGGCACTTGGCAGACGTTCTGAGCTGGCTCCAGGCCAAGGGCAGCTATTCGCTTGCCAAGAGCGTTTTGGATGTGGCCCAGGTGGCGTTGCAGGTCAACGTTGCGAAAGAAGGCCGACGGTTACCGGGCATGGCTTCCAAAGAGCTGGAAGCTTTGGTTGGGTGACAATCCTGTGGCGTCGCTGAGCTGGGATTCCTCACGACTTCAGCGCCGCGCCACGTCCGAAAAATAAAACTTATCCAGGGTATGCCGCGATTCGGTGTACTCGAACTGTCGGCCGTCCTGGAGAAAGGTCTGGTTGCTGACCACGATGACGTGGCTCTGGCCGTCGAGGTCCAGGTGTTGCTGGTCGTCCTTGCCGCAGCGAATCGCTTCGATGGTGCGCTGGGCATAGGCGATTTGCAGCTGCAGGGTCTGTTCGATGAAGGCGTAGATCGAGCGCTCGGCGATGTCGCGGGTCAGGCCGGGGATCACGTCGCTGACGAAATGGTTGATGTCCAGGATCACCCGTTTGCCGTCGATTCGCCGTACCCGCTTGATGCGCGTCACCTGGCTGCCGGCGGGTGCCTTGATGTGCTCGAGCAGGGCGCCTTCCAACGGCAGTTGAGTGAACTCGACCACATCAGTGCTGACATCGTCGCCCAGGCGCGGGTAGGTCTCCTGGAAGCTGACGATGCCGCCGAGCTGGAATTCGATGGGGGAGGTCGACAGCACGAAGGTGCCCTTGCCATGGATCTTCTGGGCAAAACCACGTTCCTGAAGCTGTTCGATCGCCTTGCGCACGGTGCCGCGACTGGCCTGGTAGCTGTCCATCAGTTCGGTTTCCGAAGGCAAGCGGGCGCCACGCTCCAGGCGTTCGGTGGTAATGCTGGTCAGCAGATCGTTGTAGATCCGGTTGTATTTACTCATGGAGAGGGCTCTGTACCGCGCTGTTCACCGGGGCGGAACCTTAAGGGCCAAGTGGGGGATTTGTCCATTCGACTGTCATTATTTGATGAGAGGAGCGTAGGACGTTTCCCGTTTTGTCATGGGTATCATAAACAATTTCAAAACTCGTCTGTACGAGTTGTTGATTTAACTCGTACAGACGAGTACTTTCGCTTCCACGTGCTGTCGACTCTCAATAACAAGAATGACGCGGAAGAAAAAAGCATGAGCCACGATTACTCCAAAATCGCCAGTGAGCTGCTGCAAAGCCTCGGTGGCGTCGACAATATCGAGCAGGCCGCCCATTGCGTGACGCGCCTGCGCCTGTCCCTCAAGGATGCCGCCCGGGTGAACAGCGCCACGCTGAACCAGATTGATCTGGTCAAGGGATCGTTTTTTACCGGTGGGCTGTTTCAGGTGGTCATCGGGCCGGGCGAAGTGGAAAAGGTCTACGCCGCCCTGCGGGAGCTGACGGGCCTGGCCGCCGCGACCATTGCCGACGTCAAGCGCCAGGGCGCGCAGAAGGGCAACGGCATGCAGCGCCTGGTACGGGTGCTTTCCGACGTGTTCATGCCGATCCTGCCCGCCTTGGTGATCGCCGGTCTGTTGATGGGCGTCAACAACCTGCTGGGGGCCAAGGGCATGTTCATTGCCGGCCAGACGTTGCTCGATGCGTATCCCAACCTGGACGGTGTCTGGAGCCTGATCAACCTGATGGCCAACACCTCCTTCGTCTTTCTTCCGGCCCTGGTAGGTTGGTCGGCGGCCAAGCGTTTTGGCGGCAGTGAAATCCTCGGCATCGTGCTGGGCCTGATGCTGGTCCACCCGGACCTGCTCAACGCCTGGAACTACGGCAAGGCCGTGGCGGGGCTGGACGGCCAGAGCCTGCCCTATTTCGATATCTTCGGCTGGTTCCGGATCGAAAAAGTCGGCTATCAGGGGCAGATCCTGCCGATCCTGCTGGCGGCCTATGTCATGAGCGTGATCGAGAAATGGTTGCGTGCCAGGGTGCCCAATGCGATCCAACTGCTGGTGATACCCATCACCACCATCGTGGTCACCGGAGTGCTGGCCCTCGCCATCATCGGTCCGGTCACCCGGCACCTGGGGATCCTGATCACCGAGGGTATGGTGGCGCTGTTCGACCTGGCGCCGGTGATCGGCGGGGCGATCTTTGGCCTTCTCTATGCGCCGCTGGTGGTCACCGGCATGCACCACATGTTCCTGGCAGTGGACCTTCAGTTGATCTCGACCCAGGGCGGGACCTTTATCTGGCCGATGATCGTCATGTCCAACCTGGCCCAGGGCAGTGCGGCGCTGGCGGTGTTCTACATGACCCGCAATGCCCGGGACAAGAGCATGGCGTCCACCTCGGCGATTTCCGCTTACTTCGGCATCACGGAGCCGGCGATGTTCGGGGTCAACCTGCGTTACAAGTTCCCCTTTTATTGCGCCCTGGCCGGCTCGGCCCTGGGCTGTATTTTCCTCTCGTTGAACAAGATCAAGGCCTCGGCCATTGGCGTGGGAGGCTTGCCGGGTTTCATCTCGATCGTTCCCGACGCCATACCCATGTTCGTGATCGGCATGGCCATCGCCATGAGCGTGCCCTTTGCCCTGACCTGTGCATTGAGCATGAAGATCGTCCGGCCGGGGTATCGCGTCGCCTGACACTCGTGGGATCCGGGCTGGCCCGCGATGAGGCCTCCCGGTTCGGTACCCAACAGACTGAAGGAATCTCGCCATGCAAGACTGGCAACGTTCAGTGATCTACCAGATTTATCCGAAGAGTTTCTACAGCCATGGTGGCCAGGCCACCGGCGATTTGCTGGGCGTCGTGGACAAGCTCGACTACCTGCACTGGCTGGGTGTGGATTACCTGTGGCTCACCCCGTTCCTGCGTTCGCCGCAACGGGACAATGGCTACGACATCAGCGATTACTACGCCATTGACCCCAGCTACGGCACCATGGCCGATTGTGAATTGCTGATCGCCGAAGCCCACAGGCGCGGTATCAAGCTGATGCTCGATATCGTGGTCAACCACACCTCTATCGAGCATCCCTGGTTCCAGGCCGCTCGCAGCAGCCTCGACAACCCGTATCGCGATTTCTACGTCTGGCGCGACCAGCCCAACAGTTGGGAATCCAAATTCGGTGGTTCTGCCTGGGAGTACGAAGCACAGACCGGCCAGTATTACCTGCACCTGTTCGACCACACCCAGGCCGATCTGAACTGGGACAACCCTCAGGTGCGCGCCGAAGTGTTCAAGATGATGCGCTTCTGGCGGGACAAGGGGGTGGGGGGCTTCCGTCTCGATGTGATCAACTTGATCTCCAAGCCGGCCGACTTTCCTGACGATCACACCGATGGCCGACGTTTCTATACCGATGGCCCCAACGTACACCGCTATCTGCAGGAAATGCATCGGGAAGTCTTCGAAGGTTTCGACCTGATCAACGTTGGCGAGATGTCGTCCACCAGCCTTGAACACTGCGTTCGCTATTCGTGCCCGGACTCACGGGAGTTGTCGATGACTTTCAATTTCCATCACTTGAAGGTGGATTATCCGAACCTGCAGAAGTGGGTGCGGGCCGACTTCGACTTTTTCCAGCTCAAGCGCATCCTGTCCGACTGGCAGACCGGCATGCAGGCCGGTGGCGGCTGGAACGCACTGTTCTGGTGTAACCATGATCAGCCGCGGGTGGTGTCGCGCTTCGGGCATGACGGAGAATATCGGGTGGTCTCGGCGAAGATGCTCGCCACTGCGCTGCACTTTCTGCAGGGCACGCCTTTCGTGTACCAGGGCGAGGAGCTGGGGATGACCAATCCGGGCTTCGATCACATCGATCAATACCGCGATGTGGAAACCCTGAACATCTATCGCCTCAAGCGCAACGCCGGCATGCCTGAAGCCGAGGCCATGGGGCCGATCATGCAAAAGTCCCGTGACAACGGGCGTACGCCGATGCAATGGAATGCCGGGCCGAACGCGGGTTTCAGCCGTGCCGAACCCTGGATCGACGTACCCGCCAACGCGACCTTCATCAATGTCGAGCAGCAACTGCAAGACCCGACCTCGGTACTGCATTACTACCGTCGCTTGATTGCCCTGCGTCGCAGCGAGGCCTTGATCCAGGACGGGGTCTATCGCCTGCTGCTGCCCGAGCATCCCCAGGTGTGGGCGTACCTGCGCGAAGGGCAGGGCGAGCGCCTGCTGGTGGTCAGCCACTTTTACGGTGGCGACTGCGAAGTCCAGTTGCCGGAAGGAATTCTCTGCGCCGACACGAAGCAACGATGGGTGATCGGCAACTACGACCGCCAACACCGTGAGCGACGATTGTTCCTACGCCCCTACGAGTCGTTCGTGCTGCACCTGAGCGACTGAACAAACGTCATTTCTGACCCAGGCATCGCCTGATAGCGACCACGTTGCGCTCGACGCACCGTGTGCCTTTTGTCGCCCATTCGCTGGCAGGCGAAGGGAGATTGAAGTGCATCAAAAAACAATAAAAAAGAAGGAGCGGCATATGAAAACAACAATAAATCGTGGTCTTGCAGTGTCTTGTATTTGCCTGGCATTGCCATTCCCCGCCCAGGCGCTGGAGTTCTCCGGCTACCTGCGCAGTGGCGTCGGCAGTGCCACCAATGGCCGCTCCCAATCCTGTTTCCAGTTGCCCGGGGCGCAAAGCAAATATCGATTGGGCAACGAGTGCGAACAATATGGCGAACTGGAGCTGCGCCAGGACCTTTTCACCCTCGACGACGGTTCGGTGCTGAGCGTGGATGGCATGGCTTCGTTGTATAACCGCTACGACCGCACGCCGACCTTCCAGGGCGAAAACGGCGCGGCGCGGATGCCGCAGATGTATGCCCAGTGGTCGAACATGCCCAGCCTGAACGGAGGCTCGCTATGGGCCGGTCGGCGTTACTACAAGCGTAACGACATCCATATTTCCGATTTCTACTACTGGAACCAGAGCGCCACTGGGGCCGGAATCGAGGATGTGTTGATCGGCGGGCTGAAATACAGCTACGCCTTTTCGCGCAAGGACAACCTGTACCAGAAAGACCCGGTCAACCGGCATGACTTCAACGTGGGCGGCTTCGATACCAACCCCGGTGGCGAGCTGGAGTTCGGGGTGAGTCTCATCGACCGGGCGAGCCGGCGCGATGCCCATCGCGGTTGGGCCTTGACCGCCCAGCATGTGCAGCAGGACTTCCTTGGCGGCAAGAATAAACTGGCCTTGCAATATGGGGAGGGGCCCGGCACCGGACTGGGTTATACCGGCGATACCGGACTGGACGACAGCAACAAGAGCTATCGTCTGGTGGAGTTTTTCGATTGGCAGATCACGCCGCGTTTCGGCGGGCAAGTACAGGCGGTGTACCAGAAAGACATTCGTCCTGACGGCGTCGATCAGGACTGGCTGTCGTTGGGGGTTCGCCCGGCCTACGCCATCACCGATCAGTTCAAGTTGGTGACCGAACTGGGCCATGACCAAGTGCAGGCCAGCGATGGAACACGCAAGCTGAGCAAATTCACCTTTGCCCCTACCTGGTCGCCCAAGGGCCCGGAATTCTGGGCTCGCCCGGAAATACGACTGTATTACACCTACGCCAGCTGGAACGCGGCGGCCCAGCGCGCAGCCAATGAACTGGCGGCCGGTTCGGCGCTGTCCGAAACCGGTGCATTTGGCGGTACGCGGCATGGTTCCAACGTGGGCGTGCAGGTCGAGTACTGGTGGAAATGACCCGTGTGGCGCGGGTCAGTGAACGCGCTCTGCCCGCGATGCGAAAAGAACAGACAGCAGCAGGTGAAGTCATGAACACAACGCAACCTTTGCAATTGCTCGCACCATTGTCCGGGGTCTTGATGCCCTTGGAAAACGTGCCTGATCCGGTCTTTTCCAACCGTGTCGTGGGGGACGGAATCTGTATCGATCCGACTTCGCAGACCCTTTGTGCGCCGCTCTCCGGTGTCGTCGGCACGCTCCAGGACAGCGCCCATGCAGTGAGTGTCACCAGTGACAACGGTGTTCAGGTGTTGATGCACATCGGCCTGGACACGGTGAACCTGGCGGGCAAGGGCTTTACTTCCCGAGTAGAAATAGGTCAACGAGTCGAGGCCGGGCAACCGCTGATCGATTTCGATGCCGACTACATCGCCTTGCACGCGCGCAGTCTGTTGACGTTGATGCTGGTGGTCACTGGCGAAGACTTCAGCCTGATACCGGCCCAGTCGTCCTATGTGGAAAGCGGTCAGCCGCTGCTGCAGGTGAGTCAAGGAACGCAAGGGCAGGACGCGCAGACGCAACAGGGCTCGGTGCTGTTTTCCAAGCCACTGATCCTGCCGAATGACAGCGGTCTGCATGCGCGTCCCGCTGCGGTGTTCGCCCAGGCGGCAAAAGGCTTTGATGCGAACATCTGCCTGCACAAGCAGCAGGCCAGCGCCAACGGCAAATCCCTGGTGGCGATCATGGCGTTGCAGACGGTCAAGGGCGACAGTTTGCAGCTCAGTGCCGCCGGTCCACAGGCCGAACAGGCGCTCGAGGCGTTGACGCAACTGTTGCTGGCGGGCTGCGGCGAATCCGTCGAGGCGCAGCCGACGCCAGAAGTGCCCATGTGCGTCGAATCGCCCACGCCTGAGCGCTGGCAAGGCGTGTGTGCCTCGCCGGGCTCGGTGTCGGGTGTGGTGGTGCAGGTCGCGACCCAGGCGTTGGACGTGCAAACGTCGGGCGCAGGAATCGAGACCGAGCAGGTGCTCCTGGAGCAGGCGTTGAACCAGGCCAACCAGGCATTGAAGGCGCTGCAGAACGAGTGTGCGGGCAGCGTTCAGGCGCAGATTTTCAGCGCCCATCAGGAACTGCTGGAAGACCCCACCTTGCTGGAGCAGGCTCGGGATCTGATCGTCGAAGGCAAGAGCGCGGCCTTTGCCTGGAAAACCGCGACCGAGGCGACCGCCACGCAGTTCCAGCAATCGGGCAATGCCTTGCTGGCCGAGCGCGCGATGGATCTGGCCGATGTCGGGCATCGGGTCCTCAAGCTGATCCTCGGCGTGCAGGAGCACACCTGGGACCTGCCCGAGCAGTCGATCCTGGTGGCCGCGCAACTGACGCCGTCCCAGACCGCGAGCCTGGACACCACCCGAATCGCCGGTTTCGTCACGGTGGGTGGCGGTGCTACCAGCCATGTGGCGATCCTGGCCCGTGCGCTGGGCCTGCCGTCGTTGTGTGGCGTGCCTGAGCAGGCATTGACCATTGCCAACGGCACCCCGGTGTTGCTGGATGCCGACAGCGGCGAACTGCATTTGAATCCAGACCCGGCGCGGATCGAGCAACTCCAGGCCTCCCGTGACCGACAGTTGCGACGGCAGCGGCGTGACCTCGAACAATCGGCCCTCGCGGCCCGTACCCTTGATGGTCATCGAGTCGAGATCACCGCCAATGTCGGCTCGCTTCGGGACGTGGAGCAGGCCATGACCCTGGGGGGCGAAGGGGTGGGGCTGTTGCGCTCCGAACTGCTTTACCTGGATCGCGCGCACCCACCTGGCCATGACGAGCAAGCGGCCTTGTACAGTGCCGTCGCCCGGGCCCTGGGGGTTGAGCGAAATCTGGTGGTGCGTACCCTGGACGTGGGCGGAGACAAGCCGCTGGCCTATGTGCCGATGGCCCACGAGGCCAATCCGTTCCTGGGCATGCGTGGTATTCGCCTGTGCCTGGAGCGACCGCAGTTATTGCGTGAACAGTTCCGGGCAATCCTCGCCTGTTCGGGGCTGACGCGGCTGCACATCATGCTGCCAATGGTCACGCAGTTGTCGGAATTGCGGCTGGCGCGGCAGATGTTGGACGAAGAGGTGCGCAACCTGGGCCTGTCGCAAGCGCCGAAGCTGGGCATCATGATCGAAGTCCCGGCGGCGGCCCTGATGGCCGACCTGTTTGCTCCCGAAGTGGATTTCTTCTCCATCGGGACCAACGACTTGACCCAGTACACCCTGGCCATGGACCGCGACCACCCGCGCTTGGCCAGCCAGGCCGATGGACTGCATCCGTCGGTATTGCGCCTGATCGCCCGGACAGTCGAGGCCGCTCACGCCCATGGCAAATGGGTCGGAGTATGTGGCGCGCTGGCATCGGAAACCTTGGCGGTACCGGTGTTGCTGGGGCTGGGCGTGGATGAGCTATCGGTCAGCGTGCCGCTGATTCCGGCCATCAAGGCCTGCGTGCGTGAATGGGATCTGAGTGAATGCCGCACGCTGGCCCAACAGGCCTTGGCCCAGGAAAGCGCCGAGCAGGTGCGCGACCTCTTGCGCAGACATTTATCCACGGCCAGTTCGGCCACCCTGGTCATGGAGCATTGAACATGTTCGACAAACTGCAACAGGCATTCTGGAAAGCCCTGACCCCGGACCTGGTACCGGAAGAGCCCAGGCCAGCGGCAGCGGTTGATGAACTGTCACCGGCCATCGTCGCCGCGCTGGGTGGCGCGGATAACCTCAAGCACCATCAACCCGTAGCGCTGACGCGGCTGCGGGTGGAGTTGCGGGATGTGGCCCGGATCGACCGGACGGGGCTGAGCGCGGCCGGGGTGGCCGGGGTGATGACACTGGAGAACGGCGTGGTGCATCTGATTACGGGCTTGCCGGCCTGAACCGCCAGATGTCTGAAGGTATCGGTTGACGGGGTATACACCGGGGAGCGTTCTATACTCACGGGCATCCAGTTACGGCAACCCGCCGCAATAAGGAGCCCGCCATGAACGACACCCAGCGGCTCGCCGCCTTGCGCATCGTCTTGATTGTGGTCGGTCTGATCGCCATCTTCGCGATCGGGCCGCTGATGCTCCTGTGGCCGTCCGGCTGGACGTGGCACAGCGGCCATTCCCAGTACCCGCTGATGATCGTCGGCATCTACGCGACACTCGGTGTGTTCTTGCTGATGGCGTCGCGCGATCCGATGAAACATTTGAGCCTGATCTGGTTCACCGTGTGGTCGAGCGTCGTGCACGGCGCGATCATGGCCGTGCAGTCCTTCGGCGTCGATATGGACGGGACGAGCCACGTTGGCCATCTGCTGGGCGACGTGCCCGCGTTGTTCATTGTTGCGGCGGCGTTGGCTTTCTTCACGCCGCGGCGCAGCAATGCGTAACCCGCGAATGAATTGATCCTGCCGATAAGCTCTGCTTCGATGTGCACGAAAAATGCCCTGTGGATAACTTTCCCCAGGGCATTTTCATTTTGTTTTTTTCATTTTCGCTGGCCTTACCGTTTCTCATCTGCGGGTGTATCGTATTCGCCTTTTGCGGACCCACCGGTTCGCGCGGATTCAATAGGTGGTTGCGTTCATGTCCTTTACCCGTCGCCAAATACTCGGTGGCCTGGCCGGTCTTGTTGTCGTTGGCGTAGGCGCGGGGGGCGCATCGCGGTATTGGCTGGGCAAGCGCGCCGATGCCGAGGCTGGTCACGACTATGAACTGATCGCCGCACCGCTGGACGTGGAACTGGTGGCCGGGCACAAGACCCAGGCCTGGGCGTTTGGCCCCTCGGCGCCGGGCACCGAACTGCGGGTGCGCCAGGGCGAGTGGTTGCGGGTGCGCTTCATCAATCACCTGCCGGTCGCCACCACCATTCACTGGCACGGTATTCGTTTGCCGCTGGAGATGGACGGCGTGCCGTATGTCTCGCAACTGCCGGTGCTGCCGGGCGAGTATTTCGACTACAAATTCCGCGTGCCGGACGCCGGCAGTTACTGGTATCACCCCCACGTCAACAGCAGCGAAGAGCTCGGGCGTGGGCTGGTGGGACCATTGATCATCGAAGAGCGTGAGCCGACTGGCTTCAAGTATGAACAGACCCTGAGCCTCAAGAGCTGGCATGTGGACGAACAAGGTCAGTTCGTGGAGTTCAGTATTCCCCGTGAGGCGGCGCGTGGCGGCACGGCCGGGCGGCTGGCGACCATCAACGGTGTGCCGCAGGCGGTGATCGACCTGCCGGCCGGGCAGATCACCCGGGTGCGTTTGCTCAACCTCGACAACACCCTGACTTACCGTATCAACATCCCAGGCGTTGAAGCGCAGATCTATGCGTTGGACGGCAACCCCATCGAACCGCGCCCGCTGGGCAAGGAATACTGGCTTGGCCCGGGCATGCGCATTTGCCTGGCGATCAAGGCGCCGCCGGCGGGCGAAGAATTGTCGTTGCGCAACGGCCCGGTGCGCCTGGGGACCCTGCGCTCGGTGCCTAACAGTGACGCCCCGAGCCAATGGCCGCCGGCGCTGCCGCCCAACCCGGTGTCCGAGCCGGACCTGGCCAATGCCGAGAAACTCAACTTCAATTTCGAATGGGTCGGTTCGGTGTCGGTCAACGTCGACAACGGCAAGCCGCCGAGCCTGTGGCAGATCAACGGCAAGGCCTGGGACATCACCGACAAGACCTGCGCCGACCGGCCGATCGCCACGCTGAAAAAAGGCCAGAGCTACATTTTCGAATTGAAGAACATGACCCAGTACCAGCACCCGATCCATTTGCACGGCATGAGCTTCAAGGTGATCGCGTCGAACCGCCACAAAGTCGTGCCGTACTTCACCGACACCTACCTGCTGGGCAAGAACGAGCGGGCGCAGGTGGCGCTGGTGGCGGATAATCCAGGCGTGTGGATGTTCCACTGCCATGTGATCGACCACATGGAAACCGGCCTGATGGCCGCCATCGAGGTGGCGTGATGCGTCAGATTCGTCCCGCCAAAATCATCGACCGTAGCCGCGACCAGGACTTCATGCGCGAAGCCCTGGCCCTTGCCGCACAAGGCGCCGCCCTGGGCGAAGTGCCCGTGGGCGCGGTGCTGGTGCAGGACGGTGAGATCATCGGACGCGGTTTCAACTGCCCGATCAGTGGCCACGACCCCAGTGCCCACGCGGAAATGGTCGCCATCCGCGCCGCCGCCCAGGCGGTGAGCAACTATCGCCTGCCCGGCAGCACGCTGTATGTGACGCTGGAACCCTGCAGCATGTGCGCTGGCCTCATCGTCCATTCGCGTATCGCCCGGGTCGTCTACGGCGCCCTGGAGCCCAAGGCTGGCATCGTACAGAGCCAGGGGCAGTTCTTCAGCCAGGGTTTCCTGAACCATCGGGTGATGTTCGAGGGCGGGGTGTTGGCCGAGGAGTGCAGCGCGGTGTTGAGCGAGTTCTTCAAGGCCCGAAGAGCCAAATCGCAAGATTGAACACACAACCCCGTGGCGAGGGAGCTTGCTCCCGCTGGGCCGCGAAGCGGCCCTAGAACCCGGCGACGCGGTGGATCAGG
>NZ_FMTR01000031.1:0-60085 GCF_900100135.1 Pseudomonas sp. NFACC05-1
GACATGTCCTCCATGCTCGCGTCGTTGCGCGGGCTGTTGGCGCGGAACTGGCCACCGTACAGCGTCAGACCGCTGATTTCGGTGGAGGTCACCTGGCCGCCACGGAAGGTTTGCGGCAGGGAACGGCCGTCGTCGGAGCGCAGGATCGGCAGCACCGGCATCCATTCACCGACCTTCAATTCGGTCTTCGACACCTTGGCCTTGAGGGCCACGCCCAGGCGACCGAAGTCATCGGCGGGGCGACCGTCGTCATGCACCGGCAGCAGTTGCGTACCTGCCGTGCCACGGCCGCCGTCGAGCTTGACTGAGTACGTGCCGAGCACGTCCACGCCAAAACCGACCACGCCCTGGGTGAAACCGGACTTGGCGTCGAGGATGAAGTTCTGGGTCCATTCCTCGGCCTTGCCCTGGGCGCTGTTCGGGTTGGTGAAGTTGCGGTTGATGTAAGCGTTGCGCAAATTGAGGGTGGCCGTAGCGCCATCGACAAAACCGCTATTTTGATCGGCTTGAACAACAGCTGACGAACCCGCGCATAACGCAAGAGTCAGACTGATGAGCGATGGATGTGCAGGCACGCCGCGGAGAGTAACCGGGTAGCGCATGATGTTTCCTCACAATGAATTATTATTGTTTTTTGTTGCGATTTTTAGCTCGTGGCAACGCATGCACAGACAGCCCGAAGAGCTAACTTCCGAGCGACCGAAGAAGTTATTTATCTAGCCCGTTATTGAGCAACTTGATAATTGTCTAATATCGCCGTAAGCAAAACCCGAGCGTGCGCAGACGCGAGCTAAACTCAATGCCTGTATTGGCACGCTCGTGAGGAATTGCATGAGAACAACGACTGAAAGTTAAAACGTACTCGAACGCTCGGCGATCAACCCGCACTCCCCGGCGTTTTGCAACGTGTGTATTCCAATTGATAAAGCGTGGTTTCCGGTCCCGTCGATTGCCCCTCCAACAGCCGTTGCAGCTCGGCCACAAAAGACTCGCCGGCGACGCGAACGTAGTCAGGCGCACAACCTTCGATCATGACGATCCAGGCCGGTATCTGGGTCCCTTCGGCGCGGGCCTTTTTCTCTGCGGTTTCAACCTTGCTCACGGCCTCATCAGCCACACACAAGTGCACGCCTGTAATACCCTGTTTATCCGCCAGGGGAGGCAGCACGCGCTGACGCAGTGCATCTGATACCGATTTATGTTGCCCTTCGACAACATCGAAACGGACCGTTAACAAATACGCGCCCTGCCCCACACCGCTGGAGTAAGTGACTTCGCAAATGGATCGCGCGACATTGCGATAGGATTTCACCGACTGCTGGGTCCACGCCGTCGGCGTGTTGAGACGCGATAAATAATCCTGCCCGCCCAACACCTGCACGGAATCAGCCTCATAGAGGTTGAAATAGGTCGGTCCGGCATCCAAGGCGATGTACCGGCGTCCGCGCAAAAAGCCCGGAATTCCAGCCCGCTCAGGCATGTGCTCACGGTTATGCCACTCATAGAACTCGTCCCGCGCTTCGGGCAAAAGATCATGCCAGATCGCGACTACACCTGTTCCTGCAAAGCTCATAGCGTTTTTCCTTTAGCGATAGTCAGTCAACATTGGGGTGGCGGCCCGCGCCCCATGCAGCCCCCATTTCAGCAACGTAAGGAACCACGGTCTGAAATTGTTCACCCAATCCCTGGCCACCGACACGCATGGTGTCCCCTGCCTTGAGGAATACCGGTGGTTTCTGCCCGAGCCCCACACCTGGCGGCGTACCGGTAATGATGACGTCACCCGGCATTAGCGGCATGAAGCGACTGAGGTACGCGACAATATGGGCAACGCTGAAGATCATCGTGCGGGTATTGCCGGTCTGGAGACGTTTGCCATTCACGTCGAGCCAGAGGTCAAGTGCCTGCGGATCGGCAATTTCGTCACGGGTGACCAGCCAAGGTCCCAGAGGCGCGAAAGAAAAACCGCTTTTGCCCTTGGTCCACTGGCCTTCGTACTCAAGCTGATAAGCCCGCTCGGAAACATCATTGGCCAGGCAATAACCGGCAATATGATCCAATGCCCGCGACTCATCGATCTGCCAGGCAGGGGTACCGATGACAATGGCCAATTCGACTTCCCAATCCAGCTTCTGAGCGCCCGTTGGCAAGATGACCGGGTCATTGGGTCCGCTGATGGATGCGGTGTGTTTATTGAAGACCACCGGTTGGCTCGGGATCGGCGTATTCGTTTCAGCCGCGTGATCGGAGTAGTTCAGACCAATGCAAATCAGGTTCGGTACGCTGCCCACGCACGGACCAAGACGCGTGCCAGGCGCCACCACGGGCAGCTTTTCAACGTCGACCGCGCGCAGCTTTTCAAGCACTGACGGGCTCAGGGCCGACGCATCGATGTCATCGACAATGCCCGAGAGGTCCCGAACGATCCCTTGCGAATCCAAGATTCCCGGCTGTTCCTGCCCCGGTAAACCAAAACGAACTAAGCGCATTTGTTACTCCTCCAGCGTTGAGAAATGGACAGACAATGAGCCTGCTTCGCCGAACTGAACCTGCAGTGGCTGGTTAACGGGCACATCGAGAACACCTGCATAGGACCCTGTGATAATCACCTGCCCTGCTTGCAGCCCTATCCCTTGTGTAGACAGAAAATTGGCCAGCCAGACGATCGGCAACAACGGATCCCCGTCCGGATGGCGGCCCTTGATACTCACGAGCGCCGACGTTGCATCGCTCAGGGTGATAGCCAGTTCAGAGGGCATGCTGGCAGTGTTCGACAGCGTGATTGGCGCCCCCAGTACCAGGCCATGATTGAATAGACCATCCGCGAGCAATTGCTCGAACGGCAGTGTGTGTGGATCGGTATAACGGCAGTCGATCACTTCCAATGCCAAGCGCACGTCGCTGATCGCAGCAGCGATCTGTTCAGCGGTATAAGGCTCGACACGTGCCGGCAAATCATGGGCCAGGACGCACGCCAGTTCGGGCTCGATGCGCGCCTTATCGGCGTCAGCGGCCAGTCGATAACGTTCACCTTCTACGATGCTGTCGCTGTAGATCGGGGCGACGATCCACTTGCCAGCCGGCGGTAACGCGCACTTCCAGCCTCCCACGGTTTTTCCAGCCAACAGGCCCACGTGTTGCTGAATGGCAAAACCTTCTGCGAGGCTGCTTGGCAGGTTCGGGCCAGGCAAGGATGCCAGCCGAACCCCCTCCAGCCGTGCACGGACCAAAGCGGCAGCGGCGACTTCCAGCCCTGCCCCCGACTCGGCCCCTAGAGGAGCGAGTTGGCTCATACGCTCTCCGAATGCACGTTGTTCTGGCGCGGCCAAACCGTACCCAGCTTGTTGGCGGCCTCTTCCAGCAGGGCATGCAATTCTTCATAGCGTTCGGGCTGCATGCGCAATACCGGGCCGGCGATACTCATCGTGCCGACCACAGTGCCGGACGGAACCAGCTTGACCGGTACGGCAATCGCCCAGACACCCGCCTCGGCTTCTTCAATGACCAAGCCATACCCGCGCTTTCGGGTCAGTGCCAGCTCGGCCAACAAGCCTTCGATGCTGTTGATCGCTTTCGGCCCCTGCCCAATCCCGGCATCAGCTTTCCCCAGCCCGCTGCGCAACGCATGCTCAATGGCCAGCTCATCAGACATCGTTGCCAGCCAGGCTTTGCCATTGGCGGTTGCATAGAGATTGATCGGTTTATCCATGGCCGGCGAATACATAAGCCCCGGCGCGGCGCCTTGGGCCGAAGACAACCAGGACAAGGTGCCCTCGTTGACCACCGTCAACCGCACCAACTCATGACATTGAACAGCCACTTGCTCGATGATCGGCTGGACCAATTCAGGCAAGCCAATGCCATGTAAATAGCGCTGCCCCAGCAGTGCCAGCTTCAGCGTCAAGCGGTACTGCGACGTGGCTTCATCCTGCTCCGCCCACCCTTGCTCGACTAACTGAGCAAGCACTCGATGAGCAGGCCCCTTCTCCAGGCCCAGCTCGGCTGCGATATCGGACATCCGCATCCAGCGAGCCTCACGGGCCAGCAGTTCAATCGCCTCCAGGCAACGGTCAACAGCACCTTTAACGACTCTCATATTTTTCTCGACTTATCTTTGACAATGAGGTGGATTCGAGCAACATTGTTCGTACTGGAACCGTGTTCCAATAGTATGCAGGCGCCCCCGGATAAGTCAAACCCGCTTATCCATAGACAAGCGCCTGTGCATGTTCAATCTTTGCGGAAGAACGCCCAATGCCTCTCATCACCCTGCTTTACCTACAGCAATCCGCGGGCAGCAAGATTGTGCATCATGGCTCGCAAGCCGAAAGTCCAGGGCGCAGCTTCATGGCTGTAGGTGACGGTGTTGCGCAGTGTGCCCAGCAACGGACTGCCGATGCTGACCTCATCACCCTGCTTATGAGTGAAGCCGCTTCCTGGCTCCTCACGGTCCTGGGTAGGTGCAAACAATGTCCCGAGAAAAAGCATGAAGCCATCCGGGTACTGGTGATCACCGCCGACCGTCTGGGCCACGAGATCCAACGGGTCACGGCTGATCAGGGCCATGGAACTGCTGCCTTCAAGCGTAAAGCCGTCGTCGCCCTGGACGTGCAAATCCACGACGCAATTGCGCACGTCATCGAGCGTAAACGCTTCATCGAACAGACGAATAAACGGGCCGATCGCACAGGACGCATTGTTGTCCTTGGCCTTGCTCAACAGCAGTGCGCTGCGGCCTTCGAAATCACGCAAATTGACGTCGTTGCCCAGGGTAACGCCATGCACTTGGCCTCGACTGTTCACCGCCAGCACGATTTCCGGTTCCGGGTTGTTCCATTCAGACTTGCGATGAATGCCGATTTCGCTGCCACTGCCCACCGCTGCCAGAACCGGTGCCTTCGTGAAAATCTCCGCATCCGGGCCGATACCGACCTCCAGGTATTGCGACCACATACCCTGCTTGATCAGCACCGCTTTAAGACGCATCGCTTCTGGCGAACCCGGTTTGATTGCCCGCAAGTTGTCGCCTATTGCTTCGTGCACCAAGCGGCGAACACTTTCGGCTTTGGCAGCATCGCCTCGGGCCTGCTCCTCGATGACCCGCTCAATCATGCTGGACGCGAACGTCACCCCGGCCGCCTTGATGACTTGCAGATCCGCCGGAGGCAGCAGCGATGCCTTGCCGGGATCGGCATGGCTGCCGGTGTTCCCAAGCAACGCCTCGACAGTCCCGATGTACCTGCCTGGCGCCTGACGAACCGCCAACAACGGCGAGGGGTGTTCCAGCAGTTCGCTGATTGTCGAAAAGGTTTCAGCAAGATCGAACACACCTTCATCGCGCAGCACCACCGGCGAGGGGCCGGCAATCGCACCCGGGATCCAGGCACGGCCGATCAGCGTTCCGGCCAGGCCATCCACTGGCAGTGTGTTTTCGCGCGTCAGTTTCAAATTCGCCATGGAGCTTCCAGATCAGTCGGCCATCAGAGCCGTAAAACTAATGGACTGCCCCCGTAAATCCCAATGAAAGAAACTCACTCATCAATGCTGTTTCGTTATCGACAGACAAGGCCTTATCCGATGGAAAACGATCTAATTACTTTTGGCAGTGTCAGCCGATGGCTGAAGATCAAACATTTGGTACTGGTTAATAGCTTGGCCAAGACCCGCAACATGCACGTAACCGCAGAGCACATGAATGTTACGCAGCCGGCCATCAGTAAATTGCTGCGTGACCTGGAAGTTCTCCTTGGTTTTCCGCTGTTTGAGCGTCAAACGCGCAGTCTGGTTCTTACCGAACTAGGGGAATTCGTAGCCCGTTATGCGCGTATTACCTTGGAAGACACAGAGTCGTTCGTCGACCAAGTCAATAAACTGCGCAAAGGCGGGCATGGTCATTTAAAAGTCGGCACTATTTTCGCCGCCACATCCGTGGTGCTGCCTGAAGCCATTGCCAGCATAAAACGGGAGCGCCCCCTCCTTTCTATCGAGGTGATCGAACAAACCAGTAACCATCTGCTGGAGATGCTCGAACAAAAGAAACTCGATTTGATCATCGCGCGCTTCACGGATGAGGATTGTCAGCCTTTCGAATTCACATCGCTGGGACCTGAACCCTTTTGCCTTGTCGCGAACAGCACACATCCTCTGTGCGGGCTTGAGGAGGTCCCCACTGAGGCACTCAGCGAATGGCCATGGGTCATGTACCCCTTCAATACGCCGATCCGACAACGCATGGAACGCGCTTTCAGGACGTTCAAGATCGCCCCGCCGACCAACACGGTGGAGACCATTTCGATGCAGACCTTCCTGCAGTTGCTTCAGTCCGGGCCAATGCTCGCCATGCTCCCCGAGTCCATGGTCCAGTCACAGCTACAAAACGGGCAGCTTCAAATCCTCAACACGCCCTTCAAAGTTGAATCCCAGGATTACGGAGTTATCACTCGCAAGGATGAGCCCCTGTCAGAGCCGACACGGACGTTTATTGCGACCTTGCTGGCGTTCGCCAAACAGCGGCAAACGGCTACAGAGAAGAGAGACCGCAGCCATTTCAAAAAAAGTCGATGAGGCAAAGTTATCGAGCAATCGAAAGCTCTCATTAGGCAGCCATTTCCATGAATCCTATAGTGCCGGCACAAAAGTGCGGCGCTATTAGCGACCGCCCACCACCCAGCAGCCCGTGAGGATGCGATGGAACTGATCACGAAAACCGGCGCAGCAGCTGTGCTGCGCTTGAACCCGCTGGACGATGTGCTGATTGCACGCCGACCGCTACTCGCTGGCGAAGTCCTCGATCAAGAAGGCGTGACTGTCCGGCAAGCGATTGTCCCAGGCCATAAAGTTGCCTCCCGCCGTATCGAAGCCGGTCAACCGGTGAGGCGCTATGGGCAAATCATTGGTTTTGCTGTTGTCGACATAGAAGCAGGCGAGCATATCCATGTGCACAACCTGGCGATGGGGGAATTCACTCGAGATTATGCTTTCAGCGTCGATGCGAAGCCCAACGTCAAGCCGAGTGAAGCCCCGTCGTTCATGGGTATCGTACGCCCGGATGGACGCGTCGCGACACGCAACTACATCGGCATTCTTACATCAGTGAATTGCTCTGCCACAGTCGCCCGGGCCATCGCCGACCATTTTCGTCGGGACATCAATCCCGCCGCACTGCAAGCGTTTCCAAACGTCGACGGTGTTGTCGCTCTCACGCATTCCGCCGGCTGCGCCGTTGATCCCGCAGGCGACGGCTTGAGCATGTTGCGCCGGACATTGGCCGGCTATGCGACCCACGCCAACTTTGCGGCCGTGCTGGTGATCGGGTTGGGCTGCGAGACGAACCAAATCGACTCATTACTCACAACGCAAGGACTCACCCGTAGCAATACCCTACGCACGTTCAACATCCAGGACAGTGGCGGTACATCCAAGGCCATCGCCAGTGGCATTGACCACGTGAAGCAATTGCTTGGCGAGGCCAATCAGATTCAGCGCGAACCGGTCAGCGCTCGCCATTTGACCGTCGGGCTTCAGTGCGGCGGCTCGGATGGCTACTCCGGCATTACTGCCAACCCAGCGCTGGGCAACGCGGTGGATCGCCTGGTCGCCTGCGGCGGTACCGCGATTCTCTCCGAAACCCCGGAAATTTACGGTGCCGAACATTTGCTGACACGACGGGCTGTGAGCCGTGAAGTCGGCGAAAAACTCATCGCTCGCATTCATTGGTGGGAACGGTACTGCGAGCGTATGGGAGCCGAACTGAACAATAACCCCTCTGCCGGCAACAAGGCAGGTGGCTTGACCACCATCCTGGAAAAATCACTGGGCGCGGTGGCAAAGGCGGGTTCGAGCAACCTGATGGATGTCTACGAATACGCCCAGGCCGTTACGGCCAACGGGCTGGTTTTCATGGACACCCCTGGCTATGACCCGGTCTCGGCAACCGGTCAGGTCGCCGGTGGTGCGAACCTGATTGCGTTTACCACCGGTCGTGGATCGGCCTATGGCTGTGCCCCTGCCCCATCAATCAAGCTGGCGACCAATAGCGCCTTATGGGCGCGTCAGCGAGAAGACATGGACATCAACTGCGGCGAAATAGCCGAAGACACGTTGACCATCGAGGCATGCGGTGCAGCGATCTTTGAAACCATGCTGCGCATTGCCTCGGGCGAACGCAGCATGAGCGAACAACACGGATACGGACAAAACGAGTTCGTGCCTTGGCAGATCGGCGCCGTCACCTGATTTTCAGTCCTGGGGACGCCTTGCCCTTCTATCACATGCACATTCAACCTGGAGACAACCATGTCCCTCATCACCGGCCAGAACTTTATCGGCGGTCAGCGTAGCGCCGCCGGCACCATCATCGTCAAGAGCGTGGATGCCAGCACAGGGGAAACCTTACCCTATGCGTTCCACCAGGCGACTGCGCAAGAAGTCGAGAACGCGGCTCATGCAGCCCACCATGCTTTTTCCAGCTACCGCACCCTGAGCGCGAGCAAACGGGCTGAATTTCTCGATGCCATTGCGCAAGAGCTAGAGGCTTTGGACGATGAGTTCATTGCGTTGGTTTGCCGTGAAACAGCACTGCCTGTCGCCCGCATCCAGGGCGAACGCGCACGTACCAGCGGTCAAATGCGCTTGTTTGCAAACGTGTTGCGGCGTGGTGACTTCTATGGGGCCCGCATCGACCAGGCACTACCCCTTCGCAAGCCGTTGCCACGTCCTGACCTTCGCCAGTACCGCACCGCAATCGGTCCGGTCGCTGTGTTTGGGGCAAGTAATTTCCCGTTGGCTTTCTCCACGGCCGGCGGCGATACCGCCTCCGCGCTCGCGGCGGGTTGTCCGGTGGTATTCAAAGCCCACAGCGGCCATATGGCCACTGCAGAACAAGTCGCCAACGCGATCATCCGCGCGGCCGAACGCAGCGGCATGCCCGCCGGTGTCTTCAACATGATTTATGGCAGTGGCGTAGGCGAAGCCCTGGTAAAACACCCGCTCATCAAGGGCGTTGGCTTTACCGGCTCGCTCAAGGGTGGTCGAGCGTTGTGCGATATGGCCGCCGCTCGCCCCGAGCCCATTCCAGTCTTCGCTGAGATGTCGAGCATCAACCCGGTCGTGATCCTGCCTCAAGCGCTCGCGCTTCGAGGCGACAGTATCGCTCACGATCTTGTCGCCTCGGTGGTTCAAGGTTGTGGGCAGTTTTGCACCAATCCCGGACTGGTGGTTGGCATTCGTTCGGATGCTTTCACTGCTTTTCAGGACCGAGTGGCAGCGTTGATCAACGACCAACCGCCACAGACAATGCTCAATGCGGGCACCCTGCGCAGCTACGCGGCTGGCTTGCAGAACCTGCACGCGCACCCCGGCATCGCGCACCTGGCTGGCAGCAACCAGCAGGGTCACCAGGCCCAGCCACAGCTGTTCAAGGCTGACGTTGCGTTGCTGCTTAACGGCGACAAGGTTCTTCAAGAAGAAATCTTCGGCCCCACGTCCATCTTCATCGAGGTCGCTGACCAGGTCCAACTCAACTCGGCAATCAATGCCCTTCACGGACAATTGACTGCAACCTTGATCGGCGAGCCAGAAGACCTTGCGCAGTTCATGGAGTTGACGGCTTTGCTGGAGATGAAGGTTGGCCGCATCCTCATCAATGGCTACCCAACAGGTGTCGAGGTCTGCGATTCAATGGTGCACGGTGGCCCTTATCCTGCCACTTCCGATAGCCGCGGCACCTCGGTCGGCACCTTGGCCATCGACCGCTTCCTGAGGCCCGTCTGCTTCCAGAACTACCCCGACGCGTTGCTTCCCGATGCGCTCAAGAACGCGAATCCGTTGAACATTTCGAGGCTCGTCGACGGCTGTCTTTCAAGAGATCGCTTGTAGTTCACCCTCCTAGCAACCATTCGTTCTATTGCATGGGCGGGCTCCAGCGTGCCCGCTCGGCGTGGCGACGCACCCCGCAGATAACCAGCGCCATGCCTTGATCGACCAAAGGAACTCCCTTGACAAGGCGGCGATTCTGGTAACAGAATTACTGATGGAACGACGTTACAATAACAACAATCGAGAATCCGGAGACATGTCATGAGCCAAAGCATTCAAGGCGATCCACACTCCAAGCGTCAGTCTAAAAAGGCCGCAGCGAGCGGCTGGATAGGCTCAGCGCTGGAGTACTACGACTTTTTTATCTATGCCACTGCGGCAGCGCTACTTTTCCCACAGCTGTTCTTCCCGTCAGACAACCCGACGGTTGGGATCATCATTTCGCTGGCCAGCTTCGGCGTTGGTTATATCGCCCGGCCACTAGGCGCTGTAGTCCTGGGGCACATGGGCGACCGCCATGGACGCAAGACGGTGCTCGTCTACTGCATGTTCCTGATGGGCGCGTCGACGATGTGCATCGGTCTGCTTCCTACCTATGCACAGATTGGTATCTGGGCACCTGCCCTATTGATACTGTTGCGCCTGATTCAAGGTTTTGCGGTCGCGGGTGAAATGTCTTGCGCCAGTTCCATGATCCTGGAACATGCGCCTGATGGGCGTCGCGGTTACTTCGCAAGTTTTACCCTTCAAGGCGTCCAAGCCGGGCAACTGCTAGCCGCTGCGGTTTTCCTGCCTCTTGCCCAGTTCATGCCAGCCGATCAGTTTGCTTCTTGGGGCTGGCGGATTCCATTCCTGCTCAGCGCAGGGGTGCTCGTCATGGGGTGGATCATCCGTCGTCAGGTTCATGAGGCTCCGATCTTCACTGAGGCGCAGACACAGACCAAACCCCGCAAGCTACCTGTGATCGAAGTGCTCACGCAGAGTTGGGGCGATCTGCTACGTGTCATCTGCATGGCGCTCTCTGCGGTACTTGCAATCGTCGCCTCTGTATTCGGTGCGACCTATGCCGTGCAACCCGCCTATGGCATTGGATTTCCTTCCGGCTTATTCATGTGGATACCGGTGCTAGGCAATATATGCGCAGTTATCCTTATCCCCTTCGTCGGTAAGCTCTCCGATAGAATTGGCCGCAAGCCTCCGGTGATCGTTGGCGTTCTGTGCGGCGGTATATTGTCATTTGGCTACCTCTATGCGATCAGCATTCACAATATGTGGCTTTCGCTGGTTCTATCGCTGCTCATGTGGGGTGTGGCTTACCAAGGCTTTAATGGTGTGTTCCCAAGTTTGTTCCCGGAACTGTTCCGTACACGGGTACGAGTTACCGGCATGGCCATTGGACAGAACATAGGCGTGGCATGCACAGCGTTTCTGCCGGCCCTTTTTGTATCCGTAGCGCCTCCCGGTAGCGACAATATCCCTCTGAAAATTGGGGCACTGACTTTTGGTATCTGTGTAATCTCCGCTATCGCCGCTATTACTACCCGGGAAACCTTCCGGATTCGTCTGAAAGACCTCGGTGACCCCAATGCTGTCCCGATGTCAAAGGAGGAATACGAAGAGGTGCGGGAAAAATCCAATACCAAGTTGAACGCCAAAGCCTCCGATCAAGCGTTCAAAAAAGCAGAGCCAGTGATGCGCTCCTGACGGCCGCCCTTTCACCACCGCCATGCTGCTCAATTTTTTGCACAGGATTTCGAGCAGCACGGCAGTGATACGCACGCCCGTCAGGGGTGGATTCCGATATCTACATACCGGCAACTGGCGTGCAATAGCCAATACAAGTAGGTTGACATGCATCCACGCATCACAGGCACCACGCGAATATATGGATTGATAGGCGATCCACTCAAGAGCGCCAGGTCTCCAATGCTGTTGAATAAGCTGTTTGCCGAAGCACAGGCTGACGCCGTCTGCATTCCTTTGGAAATCGGTGCGGGGGGTCTGGCTGAGTTTGTCAAAGGCGTGCGAGCCGTGCGCAACCTCGCTGGACTTCTGGTCACCATGCCGCACAAGCAGAGCATGCTGGACATCGTGGATGAGCTCCACCCTACTGCGCGCCAGATCGGCGCAATCAACGTCGTTCGTTGTGACAATGACGGGCGCTGGGTGGGCGCTGTGTTCGACGGACTTGGCTGCGTAGCTGGCATGCAGCGCCACGGAGTTTCCCTGGAGGGAAAATCTGTTCTGCTTATAGGCGCTGGCGGCTCGGGACGGGCAATCGCGTTTGCCGTTGCCGCTGCTGGCGCACGATCACTGGTCATTGCAGACCTGGATCCGCACCGCGCCTCGGACCTTGCGCACCGCGTTGCCAAAGAGGGTCCGTGTGCTGTGTATGCAGGCCCGGCAGCCCCCGCAGGTCACGACATCGTTATCAATGCTACCCCGCTCGGCATGAACCCTGATGATCCAATGCCTATAGACGCAACGCGACTGGCCCCAGCGACGGTGGTGGTCGATATCATCACCAGGTCAGAGCCGACTGCCTTGCTGCTCGAGGCGCAATCGCGCGGCTGTCAAACCCTCAATGGCGAGCCTATGCACGTAGGTCAAGCCCTGCTGGCATTGAGTTTTCTAGGTTTCGAAGATATCGAGCGTCGCTACTCGACCGGATTATAAGAGGTCCCGTACAACCTGCCCCGGCTCCCCTCTTCATAACCCGAACCGAAACGCTTAACAGCGTGGCTCGCGCGCTGTTATGTTCGGGCTTGATCGCACCCGAGGGCACCGGCAAGTTCGTCAAACATACTTATTTATAAGGAATGAGTGCTTGAAAGTCGTTCTTCTTGAAGTAAGCCACTGGCACACTCCGCTCTACCTTGATGCCCTTGAGCGCCTGCCTGATGTGAGCGTCACGGCGGTATCCGACGCCACCGGGTCCCGTGGTCCCGCCCTCGCCCAGCGCTTCGGAGCGCGACGCTACGATCACTGGAAAACCCTGCTCGATAACGAAGAGGCTGATTTCGCCTTCGCCTTTGGCCCGCACGACGAGTTGTATGCCATGGGCAAGGCACTGGTCGAGCGCAACATTCCGTTCGCGATGGAGAAGCCCTGCGGACTTACCCAGCATGAAGTACTGGACCTGCACCAACGCGCCGAAGCTGCCGGCGTGTTCGCGGCGGTGCCGTTGGTTTGGAGGCACAGTGAATTACTGAACCGCGTCAAGCATGCGGCGTTGCAGCGTGGTGCCAGATGGAGAACCCTGTCGTTTCGATTCAACGCCGGCCCGCCCGGACGCTACTTGACGAACAGTTGCTCCTGGATGCTTGACCCGAAACGCTCGGGTGGTGGATGCACGATCAACCTTGCCCCTCATTTCGTCGATCTGGCGCAGCAAATGTCCGGAGAGCGCATATGCAGCGTGTCCGCCGTCATGCATCGCGACCCGCAGCTGACCGCCGTAGAGATCGCCTCAATGATGACCCTGGTGACCGAGAGCGGCTGCATCTGCACCATCGAAACTGGCTACAATTACCCGGCTAACACACCCGAGCAACGGGAGTACTCGTTTTCATTGTCAACCGATCAGTTCTACGTGCGCTCGACCCCGGATGGCTTGCGGCTGATCGACACGGTTGGAGAGGCAAGTGACCTGACCATGAGCCTGAACTCTGACGTGTATTACGATAACTTCGTAACCGATGTCCTCACCCCTGGCCGTGACACAGCCTATACCGGTGCCGGACTTGCAACCATGCACCACGTCATGCGCATCATCGAGGCGGCCTATGAGTCAGACCGCCTCGGCGGCACTCCCATCACCCTCTAGCCCCCCTGACACGACGTTGGATGGCCATTGCTGGGCCCGGTGGCCACCCTGAGCGTCGCCGGTCCCATCGCGACGCGATGAGTAATCCGATCCTATCGACTATGTAGAAGAGTTCCTCATCATTCTCCTCTGATTGATCTGGAACTCCCTCTGGATATTTCTTTCACGACCTTGGTTCTATTTGCTACGTCAGAGGCGATTCCAATGATCAGGCCCGGGGCGGACATGATCTACCCCTATCTGATTCGATCAGTAGTGGTGCCCGCGGGGGGCTGCGCTAGAACACAAAGCTATGCCCTAACTCCACTTCCATCCAACCCAAGAACCGCCTGACCCTGGGGAAACTGGAGTGAGCCTTGGGGAACACCAAATGGTGGGCGGCGACCGCAGAGCTCAAGGCTTCGGGGGCGACTTCAACCAGCGAACCGTTGGCGAGGTATTTTTGCGCCAGCAGCGTGCTTTCAAGGGCGAAGCCCAAGCCGTGGCTAGCGGCTTCCAGGCTCATGTAGGACCGGTCAAAACTCAAGGCGTAGGGCTTTTCGGGGCGCGCCAGACCATGCTGGGCGAACCACTCAGGCCACTTGAGCAAGGTTGCTTCGGAAAGGATCAGCTCTTGCGCCAGAAGATCTGCTGCGTTTTTTACCGCGCAGCGCGCGATCAGCTTGGGCGAGGCCAGCACAGCGAAACTTTCGTTACGCACGGTGCGCACTTCATAGCTGGGCCAATTAGGCCGGCCGTGACGAATATCGACATCGATCTTGTCCTGACTGAAGTGCAGCGATTCATAAGAACAGGACAAATTGATCTGGATGTCCGGATTGCTCAAGCGAAACGACTCCAACCGCGGCATCAACCAGAGTAAGCCAAAGCTGGGGGAGGAATGCAGCCGCAGGCAATCCATGCTGACGTCACTCGCTGCCCGCTCGGTGGCGACCTCAAGGCTCTGCAACAGACCGGAAATGTCCTTCAAGTACTGCTCACCCACTGGCGTCAGGGTCACCCCACGCGCTGCCCGCACAAACAACTGTCGACCAATCATCACCTCTAGCTTGGCCAATTGGTGGCTGATCGCTGACGGCGTGAGGTCGAGCACTTCGGCGGCTCTTGCCAGGTTGCCAAAACGGGCAGTCTGCTCGAAGGCTTGAATGGCTCTCAGCGGTGGCAGATGGGATGAAGGGAGATCGTCCTGGCGCATCGGTATTCAGCCTATTGTTTTTGGGTCGCGAGCGGATCGTGCCATTCAAGCATTTGCGGTCCGCATTGACGAGTGCTGAATTTTATTCATGTAGCAGTGACGTTTGCGTTATTGCTCGGCCTGTCGACGGGGACCACTCTGAGCCATCGATCGTTGAATCGAACCATAAAAACAATCAGAGGTATCCCTCATGCTTCTTCAAGGCAAAGTCGCGATTATTACTGGCGCCGCATCCGCACGCGGCATCGGCCGCGCAACCGCGCTCACCTTCGCCCAACACGGCGCCCGCGTTGTAATCCTGGATCTCGACGAATCCGCCGCCCGTGACGCCGCAGCCACCCTCGGCGAAGGCCACCTGGGCCTGGCTGCCAACGTCGCCGATGAGACACAAGTCCAGGCTGCGGTCGCCAAGGTGGTGGAGCACTACGGCCGTATCGACATACTCGTCAACAATGCCGGCATCACCCAGCCCATCAAGACCCTGGATATTCGCCCGAGCGATTACGACAAGGTCCTGGATGTCAGCCTGCGCGGCACGCTGTTGATGTCCCAGGCAGTGATTCCGGTGATGCGCGCTCAGGCTTCGGGCAGCATCGTCTGTATGTCATCCGTATCGGCCCAGCGCGGCGGTGGTATTTTCGGCGGCCCGCACTACAGCGCCGCCAAGGCCGGCGTGCTCGGACTGGGCAAGGCCATGGCACGCGAATTTGGCGCGGACAACATTCGCGTCAACTCCATTACGCCAGGCCTGATCCATACCGACATCACCGGGGGCCTGATGCAGGATGAACGCCGCCACGCAATCATCGAAAGCATCCCGCTGGGTCGGCTTGGCGCAGCGCAGGATGTTGCCAATGCGGCACTGTTTCTCGCCAGCGACTTGTCCTCTTACCTCACCGGCATCACGTTGGATGTAAACGGCGGCATGTTGATCCACTGACCACAGGTGTCAGCCCCCGCAGTTCATTAAGTTCAGGATCGAGGATACGCCGGGCTTCAAGCGCGGCGTTCTATAAAAACAAGAGATCAGACCCTCATGATGACCACCATGACGCTCGACACTGTATCCACAGTGCGCGCAAGCGCGTATCACAAAACTGCCTGGCGACTGATGCCTTTCCTGATGTTGTGCTACCTGTGCGCCTATCTGGACCGGGTAAATGTCGGGTTTGCAAAGCTGCAGATGATGAACGACCTGTCCCTGAGCGAAACCGTCTACGGGCTCGGCGCGGGCGTGTTCTTTCTTGGCTATTTCCTCTGCGAAGTGCCGAGCAACCTCATTCTCCACAAGGTCGGTGCCCGTCGCTGGATCGCGCGCATCATGATTTCGTGGGGCATTATCTCCGCCCTCTTCGCCTTCGTGGAAACGGCTTGGCAGTTCTATGCGCTGCGCTTCCTGCTCGGCATCGCCGAAGCCGGTCTCGCACCGGGCCTGCTGCTCTACCTCACCTACTGGTTCCCCTCCTACCGCCGCGCCAAAATGACCGTGCTGTGGTTCATCGCCATCCCGCTCTCCGGCATGATCGGCGGGCCGCTCTCAGGCTATATCATGACCCAGTTCGCCGGCGTGCATGGCTGGGCGGGCTGGCAGTGGATGTTCGTGATCGAAGCCATTCCGACCGTCATCGTTGGCCTGATGGTGCTGGCCTACCTCAAGGACGGCGTGCACCAGGCGACCTGGCTCACCGATGAAGAAAAAGCGCTGGTCAGCAAAGAACTGGCCGAGGACAACAGCCGCAAAGTCACCCATGCATCGGTCGGCGCATTCCTGCGCGACCGCCGCCTGTGGATTCTCGCCTGCATCTACTTTTGCGTGGTCATGGGCCAATACGCGATCACCTTCTGGCTGCCGACACTTATCCGTAATGCCGGTGTTGCCGATCCGATGCTCATCGGCTTGCTCACCAGCCTCCCCTACCTGTGCGCCATCGTCGCGATGGTGCTGATGGGGCGCAGCGGCGACAAGCACCAGGAGCGCCGCTGGCATCTGGTGGCGCCGATGATTGCCGGTGCGCTGGGCCTCACGTTGGCGGCGGTGTTCGGAGCCAACCTGACGTTGTCGGTGTTGTGCCTCTGCCTTGCAGCAGCAGGGGTGCTGTCGGCGTCGTCACTGTTCTGGATGCTGCCGACCACCTTGCTCGGTGGTGTCTCCGCCGCTGCCGGGATCGCTGGAATCAACAGCTTTGCCAATCTGGCGGGTTTCTGCTCGCCCTACCTGATTGGTTGGATCACTACCACGACCGGTTCGAGCGCCATCGGCATGTACCTGATTACCGGTGTGCTGTGCATCGGTGCCTGTTTGGTGCTGCGTATTCCTGCCGCTTCGGTCAATCGTTGAGTTAACGGAGAATTTCCATGACTTCCACCTTATCGCGCGCGTCCTCCATCACACTGGTGCAGCGCGCCCATAACATTCGCCGCCATGCCTTGCGCATGGGCCAAGTCCAGGGCCAGGGCTATGTGGGCCAGGCGCTGGGCGCGGCAGACTTGCTGGCCGTGTCGTACTTCCACGCCTTGAACTACAAGCCCGAAGACCCTGAGTGGGAACAGCGTGATCGCTTCTACCTCTCCATCGGTCACTACGCGATTGCGCTGTATGCCGCGCTGATCGAGGCGCAAATCATTCCACTGGATGAGCTTGAAACCTACGGTTCGGATGACAGCCGCCTGCCCATGTCCGGCATGGCCGCCTATACCCCCGGCATGGAGATCACCGGCGGTTCGCTAGGCCAGGGACTGGGTATAGCAGTGGGTGCCTGCCTGGGTTTGAAGCGCAAACAGTCCACCTCATTCGTCTACAACCTGCTGTCGGACGGCGAGCTGAATGAGGGATCCACCTGGGAAGCGGTCATGTCCGCTTCGCACTGGAAACTCGACAACCTGATCGCCATCGTCGACGTGAATAACCAGCAAGCCGACGGACATTCCAGTGAAGTGCTGGCATTTGAACCCATCGTTGACCGATGGCAAGCCTTTGGCTGGTTCACCCAGCGGGTAGACGGCAATGACCTGGACGCCTTGGTCAAGGCGTTCGACGCTGCCCGCAGCCATCCTGGCGCACAACCGCGCGTCATCATCTGCGATACCAGGATGGGCAAAGGCGTGCCGTTCCTGGAAAACCGCGAAAAGACTCACTTCATCCGCGTCGACGAGCATGAATGGGATGTGGCCTTGAACAACCTGGAAGAAGGCAAAACAGTATGAGCAACGCAACCAACATGACGGCTCAGGCGCCTGTAGCGCCGAAGAAAAAGCTGACCACCTCGGCGATGATTGCCTCGATTGCCGCTGAAGGCCAGGCCACAAAACCAGCGCCATTCGGTCACGCACTGGCCGCACTCGCGGACCAGCGCCAGGACATCGTGGGTTTATCGGCTGACTTGTCCAAATACACCGACCTGCACATTTTTGCGAAGGCGCACCCAGAGCGCTTCTACCAGATGGGCATGGCTGAGCAGCTGTTGATGAGCGCGGCAGCCGGCATGGCTCGGGAGGGGTTCGTGCCCTTCGCCACCACTTACGCGGTGTTTGCGTCGCGCCGGGCCTATGACTTCATCTGCATGGCGATTGCTGAGGAAAACCTCAACGTTAAAATCGTCTGCGGTCTGCCGGGCCTGACCACCGGATACGGCCCCAGCCACCAGGCAACGGATGATCTGGCGATCTTCCGCGCCATGCCCAACCTGATGATCGTCGACCCTTGCGATGCCCTGGAAATCGAACAAGTCGTGCCCGCCATAGCCGCGCACCAAGGGCCAGTCTACATGCGGTTACTGCGCGGCAACGTACCGCTGGTGCTCGACGAATATGGCTATGAATTCGAGATCGGCAAAGCCAAGACCCTGCGCACGGGCAATGAGGTTTTAATCATTTCCACCGGTTTGATGACCATGCGCGCCCTGGAAGCCGCCAAGGAACTTCAGGCTGACGGCGTGGATGTCGCGGTGCTTCACGTTCCCACCATCAAACCTTTGGATGAGCAGACTATTCTGGCGGAAGCCAGAAAGCCGGGACGACTGGTAGTGACTGCCGAGAATCACTCCATCATCGGCGGATTGGGCGAAGCGGTGGCGACCGTGCTGTTGCGCAATGGCGTTACGCCGACGTTCCGGCAAATAGCGTTGCCGGACGCGTTTCTCGATGCTGGTGCGCTTCCGACGTTGCACGATCGCTATGGTATTTCCACCCAGGCTGTGTGCGCACAGATCAAGGGTTGGTTATAGGGTTTAAACCTGCAAGGGACTGAGTGAGTCCCTTGGTAGGAGGGCCTCCTCCGTTCACTGAAAATATTCCCTGAGAGTCTCTAAGCGTCTTCTGGCAGGCTGTTCATCTGATCATCCTGCCTTTCCTTAGCCCATATTGATGTGATAGCTCCGACCGGACTCTCTGCGAGTCGCTAGACCGATATGAGACTTTCAGCGCAACGGTGAACATGCAGCCGATGAGCGTCTGCTCCTCCGATCTTCAACGGCAACCGCCGACCGCATGACCACGGTGTAACCGAGCTACGTTCTGATCGATGCGGTCTTGGATCGTGCGCAAGGTGTCTCGAGTAATAACCTGTGGGTATAGATTCTCGGCAATGCTTGCAAACTGGCTCGCCACATCACAAATGCCGTCAATCATTCTGCCTGCGACGTCCGGGGGCACCTCGGCTTCCTCGGCAAGCCGAAGCATTTGCGTGCGGGAAATCGACAGGGCTTCCCCCATCACATCCATCTGGTGATATCCACTTGGCCCCTCGCAGAAGGTCACGTCGTAAGCCGGCGACAGTCTCCACTGACCGTCTTGCGACATGATGTAGGCAAAGTTCTTGGGATGATCGTCTCTGTTGTTGAACGCAACATTGAAGACGGCACGTTCGAAGGCCACCGCCATCTCTCGCACGTCGTTGGTACACATCTGTGTTGCCCGCAAAAAATTGACGTAGTCCAACACCCCCGGAGATTGGTAATTTGCCCCCGTAAAGGCCGCGAGGCTTTGCATGGGTACGCGCAGACCATCCCGGCGGTCAAATCGCTTACTGGCAAACGCTGCCAACCCGTCAGGCAGACTGAAATACTGCGTGTCAGGGGTTTCGATACCGCACATGCGCAGGCACTCGGCGTAGACCATTTCGATTGCGCAAACCTCGGCTTGTTCTTCTTTGGCCGGGAACTTGATCAACCAGGCTTCAAAACCCGGCGTGACGGCAGTGGTAAACCGGCCAGTTTCGGGATCGCGATAGACGAGGGCCTTAGGCCTTGCACCTTGAGGCGAGCCGCCCACCAACAGCAACGTCTGCAGGAACTCGCCACCGTCTCCATGGAGCACTTCCCGCACTTCGGCGGCAAGCTGCTCCAGCGGGATGTGGACATCAGATTCCTGCCCTTCGGGTGCCACGGGCTCAAACGTCATGGCCCCCATTGCATTGCTACCGATGTAGGCCAGCCGTTCCAGTGAGCCGATGCGCGCCGTGGTGAGCCCGCGGCGCCTGAACATACGGTCCATCAGCAACATGCCCCACCCATCCGGCAAGGAGTCGTAAACAGGCCCTGGCAGGTACAGTTGGTGGTCCGGAAAATCTCGGCGCAAGTGAGCCCCCTCCAACGGCAGCGTGTAGGAGGACAGTTCCAAGCCCCTTTGCCTGGCTTCATTGCTGTACTCGAACACGATCAGCGGGCGACCGGTCAGGGCAGTCGTGGAGACCAGCGTGCCCCATTGCCATCGCTCACCCCATCCCTCGTAGAAGACGTTGACCTGCTCAAGCATTGCCGGACTTCCTCTTTGTACGCAGACGATTGGCGCTGTTTTCGTAGCGCCGAATATCCTCGATGCTGTCCAGCTTTGGCAGGAACAGGCCTTCCAGTTCCTTGGTTCGGCCAAGAGCCATCGCCACCCGAACGACGTTCTCGAATCCGACATTGCGCCCGGCTTCAAGGTTGGACACTGTATTTGTGCCGATGCCGGCACGCCCGGCCAAGTCGGCTTGTGTCATATCCCGCGCCAAGCGCTCTGTGCGCAAGCGATCGCAGAGGCGCTTGACGACCTCGCTCGGCTTGCTGAAGCTTAAATCCAACATAACGTGTACCAAGCCCATTCTGTGCCAGTTAGTGCACAAAATTATAGAATTAACGCTCAGCCCCATCAAGCGACTTAATTCCCTAAAACTGTGTCTTATTGCTTAATTTCTGGTCTTAGGCACAATTTAATGGATTTATCTCATTGAAAGGTGTCAGTTACCCGGATCGTTATTCTTCTTGGGCCCCATCTTCTCCGTCAGCTTCTCGATCAGGTAGGCGTTGACTTTATCCTTGCTCTCAGCTGCTGCCTCAAGAGCTTTGGCGGTTGGCATCTTGTCAGGGCCCTCCGTGACCGTGAGTACAACGTCCTGAAATCGCTTAGTCTTCTCATCCTCGAACTGGGCGTAATTCCTGGAAAGCTGGAGAGCGCCGTACACCGCGCCACTCTTCAAGTGGTCCAATGTAATCGCAGGTTCGTGTTCAGCAAGATTGGTCTTGATAACCAGCTTACGTTCCAGGCCGTTAACCGTGCCCTTATGAAGCGGATAGGGATAAAAAAGATTGGTCGGTACGACTGTGTAAAGAATACTGTCGACTTTCTCAGTAGCGACAACATGCAATTCCAGCACCATTGATGGATCTTCAGTCAACTCGTCAAAGGGCCGGGGCGTGCCCGCATGGGCAACCAAGGGTAGTGGCGAAAAATAGTCAGTTATTCGCGAAGGGAACGCTTCGTTTTTAGTGGAAAACAGACTCAACAGCCTATCGGACTTTTCCTTGGCGACGCCAGGCTTGTAGTTTCCTGCGACCAAAAGGATACACAAGTCGCTCGCAGAGTTCTCCAACGTGATAGCTGGCGATTTCTCCAGAGATAACGCGACTTGATCAGCCTTATCGGTAGCGTATTTTCTTGCTCGATCCTGATAGTCGTTCTCGCTCTGCCCTTTCTTCTTTGGATGTGACGACAAGAATTCCTCATATGCATTCTGGAGCGCCTCTGACTTTGCCGAGTCATTTTTTCGAGACAGTGCTAGATTCCTGTCTGTCGGCCAATAGCTATCACCCCCAAGTACAATTAGGGATTTCCCGCTAAGACTAACGTCCCCCTTCAGATAATTGGCCTTGTCCGTCATGTACTGGGCGAAATATTCAGTAGCTTGCTTCAAGGCAAATGATGCAATAGCGAGTGCGATCACACCACCTTCAGGGTTCGTGCTCCGATAATCACATTGCGAGCCATTCTTCACGAAGACCCTGGTTTCAGCCCTGGCTTCCGAGGTTTTACTATTGACCGCGCCATAGTCAACCTTCCCCGTATTAAACACGTCGGTGGTGGTCGTACTTGAGCATCCCGCTAATATTGCCAGCGACATCATCATGGTCACTTCTTTCATTTCTTCGCTCCATCAGTGCTTATCAGCCTTGCATAGTTGACAGCAAGCTCTTGATTGTTATCGTCCTTCTGAAGTTCACACCCATTGAACGTACTTTTTGTTCCCGAGTGTATTCCGAGAAGCTTGACTTTGTCTGTCTTCACGTCATAGCTATACATAGGCGCACCCGAAAAGCCTATGACGCTATTGCACCCATGAATAATGCAGCCATTTGTGTATTGCTTTAAAACTTTACAATAGCCCGCGCCATAGGGGCTCCACACAACATGCCTGTTGTACCTTGCCCTTACCTCCTTGGCATCAGGCCTTTGGTAAGCGGTAGCGCCCTTCAATATATCTGCCAAGGGCTCTCCCATTGGCATTCCTAGTACAAGAATGCTCTCTGAGGCGCTGATTTGAGTATCTGCGGCTATCAGGAGCGGATAAACGGCGTCATCCGGTGTATCCATCTCAATGAGGACGATGTCGCACGCCGCTCCGCATCCGACAAATTTCTTCCCGCCAAGAGAAACCACCCTGTTGCCGATGATGACTCCGTTGGTATCGTTCTGGATCACTCCAGAAGCGGCAGTCACGTCATCGCTGATACAGTGACTGGCAGTAACCCACCAACCTTTTCGGTAGACTGATATGTCACAAACGTGACTCCTTGAGCCGTTGACAATTGAAGTGACATTACTGAGAGCGGCAAGATAAGTCATGGCCGGCAACGTTTCAGGGTAGAACCGCACGGTTTCTTGGTCCAGGCCAGCGAAACATTTCTTGGGATTACCATCATTAATACCCTGCTTGCAATCTACGGGGCCATTTTTAAATTCCGAACCCAGAAGCTGACCTCTGTAGGTGTGTTGGTATTTTTCATCCTCATAAGATGGGAACGTCATCATCTGATCTTCTTTTCGCTTGATGAAGCTTCCAAAGTTAGCGGACTGCAAGTTGGAGACAACCAGGTCGTCCGGCAGGATATAGTCTGCTCCCGGAGTGTAGTTATCCTGAAGAAACTTCCCTCTCAACGCCTCATAGGTCTCAGGTGGTGAGTTATTCTTATTATTTCTCAGCACCTCGACCTTGAACTCATTCTGCAGTTCGAGCAGCTTGTCAAAGTCTGGGCGCGCGCCAAAATAAGGCACATCCTTGCCCGGCTCGATATAGATAGGATTGGGTCGTTGCGCTGCCCCCTGATTCAGTATTACCTTCCACTGAGGTAGTTGTTCATTTTCATCTTCGGCGGCTAACAAGTCTCCGCCAACCATCAATATCAAAGCGGCAGCGACGGCTTTTTTCTCGTAATTGCGCATGAGTTCCTCAACATCCTATCGAGAGCTGGAGTTATCTCTGTAGCTCACGCCAAAGAAAACGTCCAGTTTTCTCAATTGTGAAACAGGGAAACTAAGACAACGCTGGCTTTATGGCGTCGGAAATATGTCAGACAACCGCGACATGTTCAGTTATTTAACAAAAACAATCCTAATTAAAATAAAACCTACTGACGCTCAGGAGACTCCAGAGTCGCCCAAGGTCAATTGACGTTTATAGCGATAGGTACAAAATCGACCAGCCACAGTCACACGCATGCGATGTTTTCTTGCGTTGTTGAAAATGAATCGTTCCGTGCCAACGTCGCGTAGGAAGTCGGACAGCTTCTGAAAGGACTGACCGCACGGTATTTTTGCCGGTTTGAATCGCCAGTGCCAATCCAGATAACGAAAACGCGCCTGCGCGCCAAGGGCCCGGTGACTTTGTCAATCAAGTATCAGGACACTCCTTCCTGCCACCACTCAAAGCTTCCCGCTGCCAGGCCTGGCGCATGAGCTCAATGACTTCTGCGTCCGACGTCTGGGCAAAATCCAAATACCAATAACCGATCGACATCATCCACTCGGGAATGAGTGGGCAAATCACTTCATTCACTTCGCTGCGCAAAGCCTCGACCGTTTCCAGCGGACCAACCGGCACCGCGACAACAATGCGCGCCGGGGACTGCACGCGCACCGCATGGACCGCGGCCATCATGGAGGAACCGGTTGCCAAGCCGTCGTCGACCAGGATCACGATCTGGTCCTTGAGCTGCAATGGCGGACGGTTTCCCCGATACACCTGTTCGCGCCGCGACAACTCCTGCGTTTCCCGCGCGACTACGGCCTCGAAACTGGCACGGTCGATCGGGTGTACCCGCAGTGCGTCGTCATTGAGGATTTGTATGCCGCCGCTGGCAATGGCGCCCATGGCAAACTCCGGATGCGAAGGGACGCCAAGCTTGCGCACCAGCATCAGGTCCAGGCGAACGTCCAGGGCCGTAGCGACTTCGTAAGCCACCGGGACACCACCACGAGGCAAGGCAAGGATGATGACGTCAGCTCTGTTGGTGTATTTGAGCAAGGGCTCGACCAATCGCCGACCGGCCTCGGTGCGGTTCGGCAACGTGGTTTGCAATGAGGGGCTCTGAATCATGGGGAACCTCCTGAGGCATTGATGTGATGGACGATCCTGGTCGCGCCAGATGGCTAGTACGCTGCGGCGGGTCGCCGTCGTTGCGTTACAACGGGCACCTCCGTTGCAGATTCACCATCCTCTGTCAGAGCAACCTTGGCGTTGATATATATCAAGTCCCTTCGTCAGCCAGACATCCGGCAACTCATGCACGCTGGAAAGGGCTGGTGGTGCACCATGGCGTCGCCCGGCGTTTGATCAGGTAGACAACGCCTGAAGCTTGCGATCCAGGTCAATGAAACCATCGGCCTGCCAATCCCAATCCTGGGCTTGGGCTGCATCGGGTGCGGGCGCTCCGCCATACTCCATGGGCCGGTCGATATAGGCCGTCATCAGGCCGCAATCCCTGGCTGCCGCAAGATCGCTGTGGTGGCAGGCCACCAGGCAGAGTTCAGCGGGTTTGATGGCCAATGCCCTGGCCGTGGACAGGTACGCCGCAGGATCCGGTTTGTAGGTTTGCGCGAACTCCGCTCCCAGTAGCGCGTCCCATTGCAAACCGTTGTAGCGGTTCATAGCGATCATCAAGGCCACATTGGCATTGGACAAAGTCACCACCGTAAAGCGCCGACGCAGCAGGGCCAGGCCCTCGGCTACGTCAGGCCAAGGGTCCAGGCGGCGCCAGGCATGGGCAAGCGTGTGCAATACCCCGGGGTCAACCTGGTCGACTTCCAGGCCGTAAGCCGTCAACAATTGGACCAGCGTCTCGTAGTGCAATGTGTCCAGGACAACAAAGCCTCCATGCCCCTTGATGCACTCGCGCAACGCTGGCGCATACAACCGGCGCCATTGCATGGCAAATTCCGCGGGGCTGACAGCGGGCAGGTAGGTCGACACGAATGGACTCGCCTCACGTGCGATGCCTGAATGCCAGTCAACCACCGTACCGAACACATCGAATGCCAACGCTCGTGCAAGCGCCATCGCAAGACTCCTCTGCTATTTAGGTCCAGCCTGGCACACCGGACGCCGAGGCTCTGGAACGCGGGAATCCAATGAGCTTAGCCTTATCCTTTTCATGCGTCATCGATACTGCGCCGCTCCTATAGCTTGTGACTACCCAGCACCAAATACCGCTGCGGCGCCGCCTTGCGCAGTCGCGCCGCGAGGAACACGCCAACCAGCAGCGCTGCGGGGATGAGACCTGAGTCAGGTGCGAGCCGACGACGTGTCGGACAGGCCCTAGATAAACGTCGTGGGATCCTGCTGGGCCTGGAGCGTGGAGACGATCTGGTCAGCCACGACACCGATCACCATCGACCAGACCGATAACGCATAGAAACCCGGACCTACGCGTGCTGTCGCTGGCCAATGAGTTCATCTAGCTGTGCGGCGAATTCGGCGCCTTTGTCGACGGCTGGTTCGTCCAACAGGACATCGACTGGAGCGACGCCGACCGCACTGTGCTGACCCGATACCTGCGCGAGCGTGACATCCACGTGGTGGTCCACAAGTGGTTGTTCATGCATTCACGTCCACGACAGTGCGCCCGCGCACCTTGCCTTCCAGTACCCGAGCGGCAACGGCCGGCACCTCTGCCAAGCCAACCATCTGGGTGGTGCGGGTCAGCTTGCTCAAATCAAGGTCCTGGGCGAGTCGCGACCATGCCTGCAGGCGCACCGCTTGCGGAGCGTTGACCGAATCGATACCGGCCAGGGTCACGTTGCGCAGGATGAAGGGCAGCACCGAGCCAGGCAGATCCGCGCCCTGAGCCAGGCCGAAGGCAGCGACAACACCGCGATATTGGGTCTGTGCCAAAGCATTGGCCAGGGTGTGACTGCCCACCGAATCAATGACGCCAGCCCAGCGTTCCTTGGCGATCGGTGCGCCCGGCTGCGACAAGGTGTTGCGGTCGATAACCTGCGTCGCACCAAGGTCGCGCAGGTAGTCACCCTCCTCTAGTCGTCCGGTCGAGGCGATCACTCGATAACCCAGGCCCGACAGCAGTGCGATAGCCACCGAGCCGGCGCCACCGCTGGCGCCGGTGACCAGGATATCGCCTCGATCAGGGGTCAGCCCGCCATGCTCCAATGCCAGGACGCTGAGCATCGCCGTATAGCCCGCGGTGCCGATGGCCATGGCCGCCTGGGTCGAGAATACTTCCGGAATCTTTACCAGCCAGTCACCGCTCACCCGCGCCTTCTGCGCAAAGCCCCCGTGGTGGGTCTGGCTCAGCCCCCAGCCGTTGACCAGCACACGGTCGCCGGCCTCGAACCCCGGGTGGCTGGACGTCTCGACGATGCCGGCGAAGTCGATGCCCGGAATCAGCGGAAACTGGCGAATGACGGGGGAGCGTCCGCTGAGGGCCATGGCGTCCTTGTAGTTCACGGTCGAGAACTCGATCGCGACAGTGACGTCACCGGGCATCAGGTCCTCGTCCTTGAAGTCAACCAGCTGGGTCGAGATCGCTTCACCGGTTTTGGTCGTGAGCAGCGCTTTGAAGGTCATGGTTTTTGTCCTGTTCGTTCAAACGGATCGTCATCGCTGCCCTGCAGATGCAACAGACACGGCAACGGGTATGGCCAGGCCGAGTCAGTGTGCCTGAGAAGGCCACTTGGTTTCGAGCGGCAGCGCCCTGCGGATGCCCATGTCCAGCAAGCGCGCCGGAGCAAAGCTGCGCATGAACTGCAACTGGCCGGCCGCTTTGCCAGCGGTATAGCGCAACTTCGGATGCTCGGCACGCGCGACCTGGAGTACCACTTCAGCCACCACGTCGGGGCCGTCGGCGGTCGCCATGGCCTGGTTCACCACGTTCGTCACTTTTATCCGAATGTCTTCGCAACTGAGGTCCTGGATCATCGACTGGCAGCCTTATGATGATGATCATAATCGTAACGGTCAATGTTTTTGATGCTGATCAACATCAATAATGCCGACGGCAACGCCGCTCCAGCACTTGAATGAGTCAGTGCGCATGAAATCAAGGAATCAATAAGGCAGTCGACGAACGCGTGGCGAGGACGTCTGTTCGCACTTGAACGGAAACGGTTCCGGGCCCTGAATTCTTTCCCTCAGGGCCCGAAACCGTTATATCAAGCGATCAGGTCATTAGCAGCGAGGGTATTGACACCCACCAGCTGGATTTCAAAATCCGCGCCCAGGTCGCCGTTGACGTTGCCGTACAGCACCTGATCGACGAAGCGCAGTTGTCCTGCAGCCGTGAAGTCATTCGAATCGATGAAGCTGAACGAGTCGGCAAACGCAGTCAGGAGATTTGCGTCCAGCTTCGACAGGTCCAACTTGTCGCCCTGCAGGCTGCTGAAGTCGGAAATGGAGTCACGGTTAAAACCTGTGCCCAGCTCACCCAGCGTATTGAAAACAAAACGGTCGCTTCCGGTTCCGCCGGTGAGATTGTCACTGCCCAGGCCGCCGATCAGTGTGTCATTGCCTGCCCCGCCATCCAACACGTTACGCCCGGCGTTGCCGATCAGCACGTTGCCCAGGTCGTTACCGATCCCCATGAAGGCAGTGCCCGTCAGCGTGAGATTCTCAAGATTAGCCCCCAGGATCCAGCCAACCGAGGAACGCACGGTATCGATTTCACTGCCCAGGACGGTGGTTTCGCTGATGACATCACTGAGGTTGTCAACCACGTAGGTGTCGTTGCCGGTACCGCCAATGAGGGTATCGATACCGCTGCCACCGTCCAGTGTGTCGTTGCCTGCCCCACCACCCAGTACGTTGTTGCCAGTGTTGCCGATCAGCACGTTGTTCAGGGCGTTGCCGTTGCCATTGAGGTTGGCGCTGCCGGTCAGCGTAAGGTTCTCCAGATTGGCTCCCAGGGTCCAATTCAGGGACGAGCGCACGGTATCGATTTCGCCAGCCAGGGTACTGGTTTCGCTGACGATATCCTTGAGGTTGTCGACCACGTAGGTGTCGTTGCCAATACCACCAATCAAGGTATCGGCACCCACGCCACCATCAAGGACATCGTTACCCGCCCCACCCTGGAGGTTATTCACGGAGGCGTTGCCCAGCAGGCTGTTATTCAGCTCGTTGCCAACCACCGTGAACGCCCCGATGCCGTTCAGGACAACGTTTTCGACGTTGCGCAGATTGCTCAGGTTCAGGTTGACGACGTTGCTCGACGAACTGGCGGCGTAAGTGACGATCAGGCCATCACTGCCCTGATTGACACTCTCTTGTACCAGGACCAATTCATCGGCCCGATCGAGCACATAGGTGTCATTCCCCGCGCCACCGATCAGGGTGTCCCGCCCGGCTCCACCATTGAGTACGTTGTTGCCGGCGTTGCCGGTCAGCACATTGTTCAGCGCGTTGCCGGTGCCATTGAGATGAGCGGAACCGGTCAGGGTGAGGTTTTCCAGGTTGGCACCCAGGGCCCAGTTCACCGAGGAACGCACGGTGTCGATTTCGCTGGCCAGGACGGTGGTTTCGCTGACGATATCCTTGAGGTTGTCGACCACGTAAGTGTCGTTGCCGGTGCCGCCAACCAGGGTATCGATGCCGCCGGCCCCATCCAGTGTGTCGCTGCCAGCACCACCACTCAGCACATTGTTGCCGGCGTTGCCGATCAGCACGTTGCCCAGGGCGTTGCCAGTACCGTTGAGCAGGGCGGACCCAGTCAGGATGAGGGTTTCCAGATTCGCGCCCAAGGTCCAGGTCACCGAGGAGCGCACAGTATCGATTTCGCCGGCCAGGGTGCTGGTTTCGCTGACGACATCCTTGAGGTTGTCGACCACGTAGGTGTCGTTGCCGGTACTGCCAACAAGGGTATCGATACCGCTGCTGCCGTCCAATGTGTCGTTGCCTGCTCCACCACTCAGTACGTTGTTGCCGGCGTTGCCGATCAGTACGTTGTTCAGGGCATTGCCGTTGCCATTGAGGTGGGCGCTGCCGATCAGCGTGAGGTTCTCCAGATTGGCTCCCAGGGTCCAATTCAGGGACGAGCGCACGGTATCGATTTCGCCAGCCAGGGTACTGGTTTCGCTGACGATATCCTTGAGGTTGTCGACCACGTAGGTGTCGTTGCCAATACCACCAATCAAGGTATCGGCACCCACACCACCATCAAGGGCGTCGTTGCCCGCCCCACCCTGGAGGTTGTTCACGGAGGCGTTGCCCAGCAGGCTGTTATTCAGCTCGTTGCCAACCACCGTGAACGCCCCGGTGCCGCTCAGGACCGCGTTTTCGACGTTGCGCAGATTGCTCAGGTTCAGGTTGACGACGCTGCTCGACGAACTGGCGGCGTAGGTCACGATCAGGCCATCACTGCCCTGATTGACACTCTCTTGTACCAGGACCAATTCATCAGCCCGATCGAGCACATAGGTGTCATTCCCCGCGCCACCGATCAAGGTGTCCCGCCCGGCGCCACCATTCAGCACGTTGTTGCCGGCGTTGCCGGTCAGCACATTGTTCAGGGCATTGCCAGTGCCATTGAGATGAGCGGAACCGGTCAGGGTGAGGTTTTCCAGGTTGGCGCCCAGGGCCCAGTTCACCGAGGAACGCACGGTGTCGATTTCGCTGGCAAGGGTACTGGTTTCGGTGACGACATCCTGGAGGTTGTCGACCACGTAAGTGTCGTTACCGGCACCGCCAGCCAAGGTATCGATACCGCCGCCGCCATCCAGGGTATTGGCGCCGGCGTTGCCATTGATGCGGTTGTTCAACGTGTTGCCCGTGCCATTGAGATTGGCAGTTGAGCTCAGCGTCAGGATCTCGATGTTGGCACCCAGGGTGTAATTGACGGACGAGGTGACAGTGTCAATTTCGCTGGCCAAGGTGCTGCTTTCCTGCACCTTGTCACCGATATTATCGACAATGTAAGTGTCGTTGCCCGCTCCACCGATCATCGTATCCTTGCCGGCACGACCGTTCAGAAAGTTGGCCAATGCATTGCCGATCAATGTGTCGTCATTGGCCGAGCCGACCGCGTTTTCAATTTTGGCCCCGTAGGCGATCGCCAATCCTTCATTGAAGGCCGTCTGGGTGTCGAGTTTCAGAAAGGTTTGGCCGATCTTGCTGAACTGGCCTTCATTCAGGTTGATGCGCACCGCTGCCAGCTGATTGCTGGCGTCGATCGTGTCATTGCCGCCCGCGTCCCAGATCGTCTCGAAAACCGATTGGCCGACGGCCCAACTGTAGGTGTTGTTACCTGTCTGCCACTGGGTGTTTGCGCCATAGAGACTCTGGATGGCAGCAATATCCAACAACATGGGCGTGGTTGGCTCATAGGAATAAGCGGTGTTGTAACTCATGATCGTGTAACGGACGTCGTCGAACGGTGCAGATAGCACCGTGGAGTTCGACGAGCTCGGGGAAAACGGATGTTTCAGGCCCAGGGCGTGACCGATCTCATGCATGAACACCAAGTAATCGTAGGTGCCCTTGGCAGGCGCTGGGTCGTTCGTGACAGGCCCCAACCAGACATCACCGGCGCTGGGGGTATTACCAGGAAAGTAGCCCCAGGCAGCGGTGTCGTCATCCATGTACAGGTAACCGCCAAATCGCAAGTCACCGACGTTGCTGGCCGTCTCGCTCACCTGTTGGAATTTGATGTTGGCAACCGAACTCCATGTGCCTAGCGCACTGACGATGCCATTCTTCTGTGCCGACGAGAGGACGTAACCGGCTTCATATTCATTTTCGCTGCTGTAGTTGCTGGCGAAATACGAACCCATGGTCATGAAGCTGTACGTCAAGGACGTGGTGAACACTCCCGTGCTCGTATTTCCAGCCCAATAAGTGCCGTAAAGCAAACTGTTGACCTGTGTGTTGCCGGTCAGTTTTGCGTACGAAATGGATGAGTAACCTAATGGACTGGGCATCTGTGCTTCCTGTGGGCTAGCTGCGGACCTTCCTGGGATGCGGCCGCTACATAGTGGGTATTTTGCATGAGAAACAAGGGGATTGATATCACTTAGCCACTGCTTTTTGAGCCGGAATCCGATGACGATGGTGCAACCAGCCATTCATTGGCCCGGCGAATATCCCCTTCTCCCAATCTTCCGCTCCAGCGATGCAGCACCAGCAAGCTGGTCACGAACTTGTATTGGGACTGATAGAAATCACGCCGCGCACGAAACTCGTCCTTGATACTGTCCAGCACATCGACTGCGTTCTTGACGCCATAGCCGAAGGCTTTTTCCGTGGCGACCCGAGACTTTTCAGCCGACTCCAGCGCCCGCCGTGTAGCCTTGATCCGGCTGAGCTCGGCCGTCATGCCGAGATAAGCAGTGCGGGTTTCCTTGATGACCTGGCGACGCAAGGCTTCCAGCTCCTGCTGGGCGGCTTCCTTGTCACTTTCGGAACTCGATACCCGTGCACGGGTGGAACCGCCGCTGTAGAGCGGCATCTGTAAATCCAGGGAGGCAACGAGGTTGTCCGAGCGAGGCGTCACGGCGCCTTCGTAGCCAATGTCACTGCGCTGCGCCGTCAAATTCAGGCCCAGCCGGGGAAGATGCCCTGCCTTGTTTTCAGCGATGGCCGCCTCGGCGGCGCGAACACTGTGCTCCCGGGCGTGCAGCGCCGGGTTGCTGTCGAGCGCCGTCTGCACCCAGTAGTCCTGCGCTTGCGCTGGCAGGATGAAGGCTGGATTGTCGCCGATGCGCTTGAACCGCTCGCTGACATCGCGCCCCACCAGTTCGGAAATCGCTTCACGACTGACCAGGACTTTGTTGCTGGCTTCGATCTCGTCAGCCTTGAGCGCATCCACTCGCGCCTCAAGGTCGAGTGTGTCGGTCACCATCGCCATCTGCCGCGCGTACAAGGCCTTGACTCGCTTGAGGTTACGCTCGGTCGCCTCCAGCTCGCTGCGCACCAGCGACAACTCGTCCTCCGCAGCAAGAACGGCGAAATAACGCTCGGACAAATCAATGCTGGCCTGCACCCGCGTATCGACCGACTCGTAGCCACTCTGCCGGGCCAACTCAAGGTACTTCTGGTAACTGCGCCAGACCTGGGGATCGTAGATCACCTGATTGAGCATCACGGCCATGCGTTTGCCGTTGTACTGGATACGGTCCAGGTCGTCGTCGCGCCGGCTGCGGTTGACACTGCCGCTGGCGTTGAGCTGTGGCAATAGTTGACCAAAGGCCGCGCGTTCCTTGCCCTCGCCGCTTCGAACCAGGGCTTGTGCCCGCAGGACACGCGGATCAGCCCCCTGCGCTTCCTGGTGCAGTTGCCACAGGTCGACATAAGTATCATCAGCGAGCGCTCCCAGCGGCATGAGGGCCAGGCACATCGTGATCAGGAACTTCATCTCAGTCCTCGATCAACGAACGGGCGAACACATTGCTCACCGGTTGTATCAAGTATTGCAACAGCGTCCGCGCGCCCGTATTGACCAGCACTTCGACCGGCATTCCCGGCACCAGGGTAAGGTTGCCCAATGTCTGGCGCCCTTTGTCCGTCAAGGCCACGCGTGCCAGGTAATAAGCCGTGCCTGTGTCCTTGTTGATCAGACGGTCGGCGGAAATCTGCACCAGCTGCCCCTCGATGACAGGCGTGGTGCTGCTCTTGAACGCGCTGAAGCGAATGTCCGCCAGCTTGCCCAACGCGATGCGGTCGATGTCCATCGGCGACACCTGCGCCTCGATGATCAGCTCTTCGTTGGCCGGGACGATGTCCAGTAGCGCAGTGCCTGGGCTGACCACGGCGCCGAGGGTATGGACCGTCATGCCCATGACCATTCCGGACTCGGGCGCGAGGATATCGGTACGTTGATCGCGGTCCCGCAGGGTGGCCAGTCGCTCGCGCAGTTCGTACACTTTGGTCCGTGCATCGCCCAACAGGCCGGCGACTTCACTGGCGAAGGTCTTTTTCAACTGCAGTATCTTCAATCTCGCCTCGTCGATATGGACATGCGCTTGCGCAATCTCGGACTGGCTTTCAGCTATTTCGGTTTGCAGGCGAGAGAGGCTGCGCTCCTGCTCGCGCAGTCGCTGTTTGTCCACGAAGCCTTCGGCAAGCAGTGCCCGCAAATCGACTATTTCTTCTTGATAGGAAGCCGCCAGCGCTTGCTTGCTGGCGATGATGGCCTTGAATCCGCGAATCTGTTCTTCGATTTGTCCGATGGTCTTCTCTTGCAAGCCGATTTCGCCCAGCAACGAGGTCCGTCGGGTCTGGAAGATCCGGGCTTCACTGTCGCGGGCTTCTTGCACCCGTGGGTCCGCGGGATCCAGGGCAGGCACCGCCAGAGGCTCGGGCAATGCGTCACGCTCAGCCTCCAACCGGGCCTGCAATTGAAGCGCGGCAATCAACTGGCTGCGCGTCGTTTCCATTTCCGAACGGGCCTGGGTGTTGTCGAGCACCAGCAACACATCGCCGGTTTTGACCAGGTCACCATCATGCACGCGCAGTTCGCGCACGATGCCGCCCTCAAGGTGCTGCACCGTCTTGCGGTAGCTTTTGACCGTGACCACGCCCGGCGCGAGTGCCGAGCTGTCGAGCGGGGCCAACGCAGCCCAGCCACCGAACAGGCCAAAGGTGACCAGCAGCATGACGTAGCCGACGCGCCTTACCGGCGTGTCATCGACAAGCAACGCGGTGGACGAGTGTTTGCTGTTTTGCATGAAATCGCTCATCCGCTTCCTACGGTTGAATCGCGGCAGCCTGGCGGGCCGCGGGCGTCGCATCGCGCAAGCGGGCCAGGACCTGGTCCCGCGGCCCGAACAGACTCAGTTCGCCATGATTGAGCACCAACAATTTATCCACCTGCGCCAATACCCCAGGTCGATGGGTAATGACAAACACCGTGGCCCTGCTCTGCCTGAGTTTTTGCAGCGCCTCGGCGAGCATTTTTTCGCCGGCCTCATCCAGGTTGGAGTTTGGTTCATCGAGCACCACCAGGCGCGGCTCACCGTACAAGGCGCGCGCCAGGCCGATACGTTGCCGCTGACCGCCGGACAATCCACCGCCATTGGCGCCGATCACCGTGTCGTAGCCATCGGGCAATTGCAGCACCAGTTCATGCACACCCGCCATGCGCGCGGCAGCGACCACGGCAGGTGCGTTCACCGGGCCGAAGCGGGAAATGTTCTGGCTGATAGTGCCCTCGAACAACTCGATGTCCTGCGGCAGATAGCCGATGTACGGGCCCAACTCCTCCCTACGCCATTGGCTGATGTCCGCGCCATCCAGGCGTACGGTGCCGGCCAGGCTTGGCCAGACGCCGAGCAGTGCCCTGGCCAGGGTCGACTTCCCAGCGCCACTGGGACCAATGATGCCCACTGCTTCACCCGCGGCGACCTGAAAGCCCACGCCGCGAATAATCGGCTTGCGAGCATCGGGGGATCCGGCCGAAAGGCCCTCGACGCGAATCGCCCCCTCAGGTGCCGGTAGCGACATGCGTTCAGGCTCGGCGGCAATCTTGAGCAGCAATTCGTGCAGCCGGGCATATTGCGAGCGGGCCCCCAGAAAGCCTTTCCATACGCCGATCAACTGATCGATGGGCGCCAGCGCGCGCCCTAGCAAAATCGAGCCGGCAATCATCAGCCCGGACGAAATCTCGTGATTGATCGTCAGATAGGCGCCCAGGCCCAGCACCAGCGACTGGACGATCTGCCGGAATGTCCTGGACACCGATGTCATGGTTGCGGCGCGGTCGCTGGCCAGGCTTTGCAGCGCAAGGACCTTGTGGGCTCGCCCGCTCCAGTGCTGGCGCAGGCTGGCAAGCATGCCCATGGATTGCACCACTTCAGCGTTGCGCAAGCTCTTGTTGGTGAAGGCGGTGGCCGCCACCTGTTCGCGGTTGGCGGCCTGCAGCGGTGAGTGGGTAAGCTTTTCGTTGGCAAAGGCCAGCGCGCCCAACAACGCTGCACTCACGACCCCCATCCAGCCGTACCAGGGATGAAACATGAACATGACAGCCAGGTAGATCGGGATCCACGGCGCGTCAAAAAATGCAAACAGGCCGTTGCCTGTCAGGAACTGGCGCAAACCATTCAAGTCGCTCAAAGGCTGGGCCGTGGCATTCATGCCACTGGTATTGAGCGCCTGCTTGAAACTGGCGTCGAACAGACGCTGGCTCAGCAGCGTGTCCAAGCGAGTGCTGATCCGCACCATGATTCGCGAACGGACCCACTCCAAACCACCCAGGGTGATCATCAACAGCAACATGATCAGCGTCAGCATCAACAGGGTCGACAGGCTGGCGCTGCCTACCGCGCGGTCATACACCTGCAGCATGTAGAACGAAGGAACCAGCATCAGCAAGTTGACGAAAAAACTGAAAAAACCAACGGCAAGAAAACTACCTTTGCAGACGGCAAGGGCGCCTTCCAGTTCGGTCCTGGCGTGGGCTGACATGGTTCATCACCTGAGGTCCGATTCTGGTCAAACCTGAAAAATCACAAGGGCACAGGCGCACGAACGCCTGGAATATCGTTCGGCGGGACACCACTGGAGCGCCCGCACAATCGGATCTACCGCGCTGTATCGGCACGGTTTTGCAGTTCTTAAGGAAAAATCGAAATTGGCGTGACGGGTGATACGCCGCGCGGGATGGCCCTTCGCGGCGGGCGACACCAGATCAAATACTCAAGCCTCAGCCTCCCAACGACGAAACAACACACTGGCATTGACGCCACCGAACCCGAACCCATTGGAAAGCGCATGGGTAATCGGCATCTTCCTGGCCTTCAGGCCAACCAGATCAAGCCCAGCGGCGGCCTCGTCAGGATTAACCAGGTTCAGGGTCGGCGGCACAATCTGGTCACGCAGCGCCAATACCGTGAAAACGGCTTCAATGCCCCCGGCCGCGCCCAGCAGGTGGCCGGTAGCCGATTTAGTCGAGGTAATCGCCACCCCGGAGTCCGTGCCGAACACCGAACGAATCGCCGCCAGCTCCCCGCTGTCGCCGACCTGGGTAGAGGTCGCGTGGGCATTGATATGCTGCACGTCGGCCGGGCTGACAGCAGCCTGGCGCAGCGCCTGTTCCATTGCGCGGCGGGCGCCGTTGCCGTCTTCCGGGCCAGCCGTCAGGTGGTAGGCATCGGCGCTGGTGCCATAGCCGACCAGTTCCGCCAGGGGCTTGGCCCCACGCGCCAACGCGTGTTCCAGCGACTCGATCACCAACAACCCCGCGCCTTCGGCCATGACAAAGCCGTCGCGATCACGGTCGAAGGGGCGCGACGCTTCCTGCGGGCGTTCGGCAAAACCGGTGGAGAGCGCCCTGGCCGCCGCGAAACAACCCAGGGTCACGCGATCGATCGCCGCCTCGGTACCGCCGCAAATAGCAATGTCCGCCTCCCCGCTCCGGATCAGCCGGGCTGCATCGCCGATGGCCTGGACGCCGGCGGCACAGGCGGTTACCGGTGCGCCGAGCGGGCCTTTGAGGCCATGCCGGATGGACACGTGGCCGGCCGCCATGTTGGCGAGAAACGCCGGTGCAGAGAACGGTGACAGCCGACGCGGCCCCCGCGAGTCGGTGGTGCGTACGGCATCGGCAATGGCGCCAAACCCACCCACGCCCGATGAAATGATCGTCGCGCTCCGCTCCTGGTCGACGGCTTCAGTCGGATGCCAGCCCGCCTGCTCCAGGGCCTCATGGGCGGCCACCAGCGCAAACTCGATGAAGCGATCCATTTTCTTGCGATCCTTGACCGGGATGACGCGTTCGGGGTCGTAACCCGCGCTGGCGTCTTCCTCCAACGACGGCACCTGACCGCCCACGGCCACACCGGTACCCTCGGTGATATCGCCAGGCAGGATACGAATGCCGGAGCGGCCGGCCAGCAACCGCTGCCATACCTCTTCTACACCGCAGCCCAGGGGGCCGACAATGCCGACACCCGTGACGACGATTCGCTTTTGACCTTCGGGAGTACTCATAAGAACCTCTTCATTTTTCGGTGGACGCTCACTGGCAGCCACGCGCGAACACTCGCTTATACCAGCCGTACTGTTTCCATTGGAGCAGGCTGGACTGGACGGATCTTGAACCAGATGGAATACATTGCCGGCAGGAACACCAGGGTCATGAGGGTGCCGACGAACGTACCGCCGATCAGCGTGTAGGCCAACGTACCCCAGAACACCGAGTGCGTCAGGGGAATGAACGCCAGGATCGCCGCCAGCGCCGTCAACAGCACGGGGCGGGCCCGCTGTACGGTGGCTTCGATGACAGCATTGAACGGATCCAGCCCTTCTTGGGCGTTGTGATGGATCTGCCCGATCAGGATCAGCGTGTTGCGCATCAGGATGCCCGACAGTGCGATCAGGCCGACCAGGGCATTGATGCCGAACGGCTGTTGGAATATCAGCAGCATAGGCACCACGCCAATCAGTCCCAAGGGCGCGGTTAAGAACACCATGAGCATCGCCGAGATCGAACGCACCTGGACAATGATGATCAGCAGCGTCAGCGCCACCATGATCGGCAGCAGGGGCAGGATTGCTTGGTTGGCCTTGCCCGACTCCTCGATAGCCCCTGCCTGCTCGATCCGGTAGCCGTCAGGAAGCGTGTCGAGGATCGGCTGCAATAGCACGAGCATCGCGCTCGATACGTCTGGTGGCTGCAAGCCTTCGGCGATGTCGCCGCGCACGGTGATGGTCGGCGTACGATCGCGCCGCCGAAGGATCGGATCCTCCATGCGTACATCCACCTCGCCGACCTGGGACAGCGGGATACGCTGCCCGGCGGCCCCTACCAGCGTAAAGCCTTCGATCCGGGCAGGGTCAAGACGGATGTCACCGGCGGCTCGACCAACGACCTGCACCGAACGGATGTCCTCACGAACCGCCGTGATCGGCACCCCGGCCAGCAGGAATTGCAGTTGCTCGGCGACGGCACTGGATGTCAGTCCGACCGCCTGCAGGCGATCCTGATCCAGGTTGAAATGCAGCGTCGGCACCAGCGGCCCCCAATCGGTGTTGACCGTCCTCATCATCGGGCCGGCTTGCATGACGTCCTGTACGCGTGCGGCAATCTCCCGCAGTTTCGTCGGATCAGGCCCCATCACCCGGTAGGCCACCGGAAACGGTGAATACGGACCGAACACAATCTGGGTCGCCCTGACACGGGCCTCTGGGGCAAGCCCTGCGGCAACCGCTTCGCGAAGACGGAACTTGAGGGTTTCCCGTGCCTCCTGGCTGTCCGTCAGCACGACGATCTTGGCGAACGACGGATCTGGGAGTTCTGGCGCCATTGCCAGGAAGAAACGCGGCGCGCCCTGTCCGATATAGGCGGTGACGATTTTCGCTTCCGCCTGTTTTTGCAGCCAGGCTTCGACCTTGGCCGTGGCGGCGCTGGTCTGCTCGATGGAAGTTCCATAGGGCATTTGCACCTCGACCATGACCTCGGGACGGTCAGAAGTCGGAAAGAACTGCTTTTTCACCAGGCCCATGCCCAGGACGGCCACGACAAACAGCGTGATCACCGTACCGGCCACCAGCCATTTGTGGCCGATGACCCGCGTCAGGACCTGGCGGAAGCGATTGTAGTGGCGGGTGTTGTAAATGGCGGCATGTCCGCCCTCGACCGGTTTGATGTCCGGCAACATTTTCACCCCCAGGTAAGGGGTAAAAGCCACCGCGACCACCCAGGAGGCGATCAGGGCGATGCCCACGATCCAGAACATGTTGCTGGTGTATTCGCCAGCGGTCGATTGGGCAAACCCGTTGGGCATGAAGCCAATCGCGGTCACCAGCGTACCGGACAGCATCGGTGCGGCCGTGTGACTCCAGGCATAGGCCGAGGCTTTGATCCGGTCGTAGCCCTCCTCCATTTTCACCACCATCATTTCGATCGCGATGATCGCGTCGTCCACCAGCAGCCCGAGCGCCAGGATCAGCGAACCCAAGGTGATCCGGTCAAAGTTCTTTCCGGTAGCCGCCATCACCACAAACACGATGGCCAGTGTCAACGGTACGGCCGCTGCGACCACAACGCCTACACGCCAGCCCATGCTGAGAAAGCACACGAGCATCACAACCAGCAGCGCGACAAAAAACTTGACCATGAACTCGCCGACGGCCGAATCGATGTTCACGGCTTGATCGGTCACCTTGGTCAGCGTCATGCCCAGCGGCATGTCTTCATTGATCTTGCTCGTCTCGGCATCGAGCGCCTTGCCCAGATCGAGGCCGTTCCAACCCTCGCGCATGATCACGCCCAGCAACAACGCCTCTTCGCCATTGTTGCGCACCAGGAAGGTGGCCGGATCTTCGTAGCCACGTTCAACCGTCGCCACGTCCGAGAGCTTCAACGTGCGCCCCTGGATTGTCAGCGGCGTGTCGCGGATTTTCTCCAAGGTATCGAAGGCCCCCTCCACCCGCAGGAAAACCTGTGGCCCTTTGGTTTCGATGGAGCCGGCGGGCGTCAGTACGTTCTGGCTGTTCAGTGCGGCGAAGATGTCCTGGGGGGAGACCCCCAAGGTCGCCAGCCGGTCATGGGAAAAGGAAATGAAAATGCGCTCGGCCTGTTCGCCGATGATGTTGACCTTCTTCACCCCCGCCACATGCAACAGGCGCTGGCGCAACACCTCGGCATCGCGCACCAGCAGGCGCTGCGGCTCACCCTTGGCCTTGAGGGCAAACAGCGCAAACGTCACGTCCGAGTACTCGTCGTTGACCAGTGGCCCGATCACCCCCGCCGGCAACTTGGTGGCTTCGTCGTCGAGCTTCTTGCGCGCCTGGTAGAACTCTTCCTGCACCTGTGAAGGCGGCGTGCGGTCCAGTAGCGAAACCATGGTGAAAGCCAGGCCGGGACGAGTGTAGGTTTCCGAGCGGTCGTACCATTTCAACTCCTGCAGGCGTTTTTCCAGGGGCTCGGCGACCTGGTCCTGCATCTCCCGCGCCGTCGCCCCCGGCCATGCAGTAATGACGGTCAGTTGCTTGACCGTGAACGGCGGATCCTCCGCGCGGCCAAGCTTGAAGAACGCCAAGGTCCCGGCGACGGCGATCAGGAAAATCAGAAATACCGTGATGGCGCGCTCGCGCACGGCGAGCGCCGAAAGATTGAAGCTCATTGGCGGGTCCCCGCGATGTTCACATCGCCCGGTGCAAGCAGCCGGACGGGCTCGCCTTCACGCAACAGATGTGCACCCAGGCCGACAATCCGCTCACCGACGTTGAGACGGCCTGCAACGCGCGCCGCGTCGTCGCTCAAGCCCAAGACCTGGACGGGACGCCAAGTCACTTTTGCCGGCTCGCCGTCGATGACCCACACGCCAGTGCCATTGCCGGGGTCGTACAGCGCCGCAATCGGCACTTGCAGCACCGGCCCCTGGGCCACGCCCTCGGCGATACGCAGTGTGACGGTCGAGCCCAGCGGTGCATTAGCCAGGGCGCCCTCCAGGACATAGCGCGCTTCAAAGGTACGGGTCACCCGGTCAGCCGAATCGGAAAGCAGCCTGAGCCTGGCGGTGACCGCCCCGCTGGTGCTGCCATACAGCGTCGCCTGGGCGCTGGACCCGACGGCTGGTCGCAGGGTCTCGGGCAGTTGCACGACGGCTTCGCGCTGCCCGGCTCGCGCCAGTCGGACCACCGGTTGACCCGGACTGACGACTTGCCCCGGCTCGGCGAGCGTTTCCATCACCACACCATCGGCGTCGGCGAGGAGCACTGCATAGCCGGACGCATTGCGGGCCACGTCGGCTTGCGCCTCGGCGGCGCTGAGCTGCGCCTTCGCGGTATCGGCGGCGGCTTTGATCTGGTCATAGCCCGACGCCGAAATCGCCCCGGCGGCCACCAGTTCGCGATATCGAGCTTCATCGTCCGCGGTCTGCTTGGCCCGGGCGCGCGCGGCCGTGACAGCCTCTTGCTGGGCTCGCGCCTGCAAGCCCAGGTCGATGGGGTCCAGACGCATCAGCGGCTGGCCTTTCTTGACCGCCTGACCGGCATCCACCAACCGCTCCAGGACCTTGCCTGACACACGAAAACCCAGGTCGCTCTGGACGCGGGCCGCCACGACGCCAGTGAAAGAGCGAGCGCCGACGGAGGAACCCTGCACCTGCGCAACCCTCACCAGAGGAGCAAGCGTGCGCGGATCGGTGGCAGTGGATGAGTCGCCGCACGCCGTGAGGACAAGAGGCAACAAGCAAGCGGCAAGGGTGACAGGTCGGAGCCGGAGCATAGGTTCCCTTTACTGGACAGAGGATGGGGAACCCATTCTTGCGCTCGTGACCAATACTGTCAATGGTCACCAATTGAAGTTTTGTTTTTGGCCCTGTTGGCTCGCGGATAATCCCCGGTAAACAAAGGGCCTTGGATCCACGAAGCGGACTTCATAACCAATTGACAGACTGTGACCATTCTATAATATGGTCACAAATGTCGATCCCGAGGAAACCGCAATGCCTCCCCTCCGCCCCCTTGCTTTATTAGTAAGCGTCAGCTTGATGGCCGGCTGCGCGGTCGGTCCGGACTATCAGCGTCCCAACGCTGTCCTGTCGGATCGTTTCCTGGGCCAGCCTTCTGTCGAGCAAAGGAGCGGTACAACACAGGCCAGCCTCACCACCTGGTGGGAGGGGTTTGGCGACCCGGTGCTGAGCGACTTTATCGCCAAAGCCCTGGAGCAGAACCTTGAGCTCGCCCAGGCGTCGGCGCGCGTTGCTCAGGCGCGGGCCGGCCTTGGTGCAGCCAACGCCGCCTTGTTGCCCTCGGGAAATATCAGTGGCCAGGCCGCACGCGCCTATCAATCCGTCGAGACGCCGCAGGGCCAATTGCTCAACTCGAACCCTGGTTTTGATCGGTACGGGAACAGCTACGAGCTGGACCTCGGCGCGAGCTGGGAACTGGATGTCTTTGGCGGCCTGCGACGCGGACGCGAAGCTGCATTGGCCGAATACCAGGCCTCCGAGGCCGGAGCCGCGGCGACAAGGCTGGCCGTGGCCGCGCAGACCGCTGACATCTACATCACCCTGCGCGGCTTGCAAGCGCGGCTGGATATTGCGAACCACCAGGTCAAGACCCAGCAGGACCTGCTGGAAAAAGTCCAGTTGCTCTACAGCAAAGGGCTCGCCGCCAGCTATCAGGTCCGCCAGACCGAAGGCGCGCTTGCCCAGGTCCAGGCAACGGTACCGGTCCTGCAAACCGGGCTGGACGCCGCCATGAATGCGCTGGATGTCATGCTCGGCACGCCGCCAGGCACTCACCGCCCGCAACTGACCGAGACGGGTAGCATCCCCCTGCCCCCACAAATCAGCGAGATGGGTACGCCGGCTGATCTACTGCGCCGCCGGCCAGACCTCATCGTCGCCGAGCGCCGTCTCGCCGCCTCCAATGCCCGTATCGGCGAAGCCGTCGCCGAGTACTATCCGAAATTTTCCCTCAGCGCGTTGCTCGGCAGCGCCACTGCGGTCTCTGCCGGGCACCTTTTCTCCGGCGGCGCCAGCCAGGCGTCGGGCGCGCTGGGACTGCGCTGGAGGCTGTTCGATTTTGGCCGGATCAACGCCCAGATCGACCAGGCCAAGGGACAGGAAGCCGAAGCGCTGGCTGCTTATCGCCAGTCCGCGTTGCGCGCCACCGAGGATGTCGAGAATGCCTTCTCCGCCTTGGTCAACCGAGAAGCCCAGGCCACGACACTCACCACAGGCGAAGCGTCATTGAGCGAGGCGCGTCGATCATCCTTTATTGCCTATCAGAAAGGCACGGCCAGCCTGATCGATGTCCTCAACGCCGACCAGACACTGCTCCAGGCATCCGATGCCCGGGCACAAGCACGGACGGAATCGGCACGGGCGGCGGTCGCAGCATTCAGAGCCCTCGGTGGCGGCTGGCAAGCGCCACAGCCACCGCAGCCGGTAGCGAGCCGATGATCAGGCAATCACCACTATTTTCAATCTTTACAACCGGAGTCCAGCCACATGAAAACCAACGAGAATTCCTGGGTGCTCATCACGGGTGCTTCAAGCGGCTTTGGCGAGGAGTTCGCCCGGCAATACGCAGCACAGGGAAAATCCCTCGTCCTGGTAGCCCGCAGGCTGGACAAACTGGAAGCGCTGTCAAAAGAACTGCGCGAGCGTTTCGGCACCGAGGTGATCACCGAACAAGTCGACCTGTCGTCGATTCCGGCAGTCATCGACCTGCACAAGCGACTGGTTCAACAGGGTATTGCAGTCGATGTGCTCATCAACAACGCCGGCCATGGATTGCAGGGCCCGTTCCTGGACCACGCCATTGACCAATCCCTGGCAATGATCGATCTGGACATCGCCAGCCTGACCACCATGACTCGCCTCTTTGCCCAGGACATGCGCATCCGCCGCCGCGGCCACATCTTGCAGGTCGCCAGCTTGCTTTCCTATCAAGGCGTGAAAAATTTCGCGGTCTATTCAGCGGCCAAGGCCTACGTGCTTCGCTTCTCCGAGGCGCTGCACCAGGAACTCAAGGGCGACGGTGTCGTCGTGACCGCGCTGTGCCCAGGTATGTCGGATACCGGGTTTGCGCAGAGTGCCAACCAGACCCTCACCCCAGCGCTGAAGATGGTGATGATGCAACCCCAACCAGTGGTTCGCGCAGGCATCCGCGCTCTGCAAGCCGGGCGCATGAGTGTGGTGCCCGGCTTCGGCAACAAGGCGCTCACGGTGTTGACCTGGGCCACACCACGCCGATTTCACCAGCGTCTCATGGCGAATGTCATGGGGGTATGAATGCGATGCGGCGAAGGACCGGGAGCTGCAAGGGCTCCCGGCACACGCCCTATTGCGCTAGAAGCGATAGCTGACTGAAGTACCAAAACCGCTGGCACTGTTCCGGTATTTGGAACTGTATGCGCCACGGGTCGACGAGGTTTCGTTGATGCGCACGCTCTCTTCCTGCAAGTAGGAGTAAGCCACGTCGATCGTCACCTCTTCCACAGGCGTCCAGCCGGCACCGAAGCTGAGCACCGTGCGGTCGCCGGTTGGTATCCGAGGCCCACGGTTGGTGTTGTTGGCGGGCGACTGGTCGACCGACAAGCCCGCGCGCAAGACCCATTGATCGTTGAGTTTATACGCGGCACCGATGGCATGGGCCCAAGTGTCATGCCAGTCCTGTTCTTCGCTGACGGTGCCCAGCGCGCCGCTCAGCAGCGCAGGCAAGCCGGAGTTCTCGATGGTCAGCTCCTTGAAGCGGCTCCAGCGCGTCCAGGTACTTCCCAGGTACATCGTCCAGTCGTCATTGAGCTGATGAGTGAGCGAGATGTCCACTGACTCCGGAGTATCCACGTCCAACGACGCGTCATAGCTGCGGCCACTTACCCCCAACACACTGAAAATGCCACCCGTGAGCTTGGACTTGGCATCCAGGTGGTAACTGACCTTGGAGTGGTAAGTCAGCCCCAGGCGAGTCTGGTCCGTCGCCTGCACCAGGATGCCGGCGTTGAAGCCGAGCGCCGTATCGTCGCCGTTGCTTTTCAGCTTCCCATCGTTGCTGCCGGGACTGAGGGGATTGGGCACCATCCCGGAGATCTCACCGCTGATCCGGTTGATGGTCGGACCAAACCCGATCGACACCTTGTCGTTGAAGGCATAGCTGACGGTAGGCTGGAAAGTCAGCGTCGTCACTTCGCTTTTATTGCCGTAATAACGCCCGGCAAAGTCGCTGCCATAATCGGTGATCAAACCAAATGGCACATAAAAGCCAACGCCGACAGCCCAATGCTCATCCACCGGCTTGACGTAGTAACCCATCGGCACCGTGGTGGTCGGCACCATGTCACCGTCCTCTCGGCCACCGAAAGTGCTGCGGGTCTGGCTGATATCGCTCTGGGTAAACAGTGTCGCAGCGCCCAGGCTGACCTGCTCTTTCTTCAAGCGAGACATGCCCGCCGGGTTGCCGAAGACAGTACTGGCATCTTCAGCGGAAGAGGAACGCCCGGCAAAACCCGCGCCCATCCCACTGATACTTTGTTCGTTCAGCGCGAAGCCGCTGGCAAACACTTGGGACGTTGCAAGCGCAACGGCGAGACTCATGGGGGTCTTGAGCAAGATTCTTTTCATTATTAGGACTCTAGGAACAATTGCTGGGGGATGGAACGGTTTGTTTTTCTATTAGGTGAAAATCGCCACGGTCTGGCGCGCCCAAAGCACTCGCCGACCGCTTTCGTCCCAGATTTCCATATCTTGCAAGGAGTAACCCTCCGAGGCCTGCTGGCTGAAGGCGCTGATGAGAAACCATTCGCCGGCCACGGCGGGCTGCGGCAGATCGATAGTCCAGGAAGCCGAGCTGATGGCTGCCGGCTCTGTGAAGCAGGTCATCGCGGCGGGCGGCAGACTGTCAGCGAGGGCGATCAAAGCCACCGCCGGGTCTACCCCCTGGGCATCCAGGTGACGAACCCACATCAGTAACTCGGGATCTGTAGCCCCGGACACCGGCAATGACCCACCCGCAGGGCGCATTTCGAAGTTGAAGGCGCAGGCAGGCGCAATGGTGTTGTCCAGCGCCAGCGTGGCGTACCGCGACGCCTGCTCCACCAACGGGCATCCCCATGCCTCATGGGTAATCCTGCTGGCGCGTGGCTGAGCGAACAGCAAGGTCGTGCGCAACGCCAGCTCATCGCCCGACTTGCAGTCGACAGACACCGAAGTCACGGATCGCCCTTCGCGCAACACGCTTGTATCGAATGTCTGGGCTTGCGTGACCGGACCTATGAATGAAACCTGCGCAGACTTGAACGGAGGAAAGCCCTGTGGGCGCTCGCGCAGAACCGTTTCCAACGACAACGCCGCCGAAAGACCACCGAAGATCGTCCGGCCCTGCTGCCAATTGGCTGGAGCAACGAACGGCACGCTCGGATCAAACTGCGCCAGCACCTGAGCAAAACTGGTCATTTAGACGTCCTCCGACGGCCTGAACGTGAACCCGCAGAAGCATCGCAAGAAGGATCACTTGAAAGTCGACGCCATACTCATTCACGTGACCATTATTGTCAACAGTCACTAAATAGGCAAAAAGAGACCGCTCGGTCAGGTACAACCCGAAGGCAAGGAAGTCGTTTCTGAATCGGGGCGGCCGCTCGTCGCAGCCGTCCCTCAGGGCATCAGGCTACGCAGGATGAGGTTGGCGGTCAGCGTCGGCGCCACCTCGACATGATCGAGGCTGTACTGCAGCAATAGAGGATTGACGAAAGGTCGAAGGGTCAGGTGTATCGCTTCGACGGTTTCATCCAAGGGCGTCTTGCGTTCGAACTCACCGCTTTCGCGCCCTTCCCGTACGACCTGCACCACGAATTGCTTGATCCGTGCGTCATACACCAGGGAGCTGGGCCAGTGCTCCGACGCGGAGAATGCGGCAATGTCGTAGAGCTTGCGATCATTGAAGAACAGGTCGACCCCCGTGGTAATCAGGGTCTTGACCAGGCGGCGAAAGCGCTCGGTCGAAGAGAGCCCTTCCTCGCCGATGGCCTCCTCCACGGCCGCAACGATCTTCGCAAGACAGCCGGAGCAAATGGCTTCGCCAATCGCCTGCTTGGAATCGAAGAACTTGTAGATGTACGCCTTGGAAAAGCCGATGGCCTTGGCCAGGTCAGACACGGTGGTCTTGGCGTAGCCGTATTGACTGAAATGCTCGTTGGCCGCCGCGACAATCTGGTCGCGAATGTCATGATCGGCTGGGCCGCGAGTGCTGGGCGAAGGTGATGTTGGCTGATTCATGGGAGCAGCTTACGCATCCCTGCGAGGGATGACAACTTGTGACCACCCATGAATATAGTCACAAAACAGCCGTTCGTCCGTTACACACACCTTGCTCCCTCGTCACGAGGGCTCCGATTTGTCCGTGTCATTTGGCAAAAAGCTGACTCATATCCTTGAACGCCTTGAATTCAAGGGCATTGCCACAAGGATCGAACAGGAACATCGTGGCTTGCTCGCCAACCTGCCCTTTGAAACGGACGTAGGGTTCAATCACAAACTCCGTGCCGAAAGATCTCAATCGTTCAGCCAGTGCCTCCCACGCCTCCCAAGCCAAAACAACACCAAAGTGCGGGACCGGCACATCATGCCCGTCCACCGGATTGCTCTGGGCGCTTTCCTGGAAAGCGGTCTTGGGTTGCTCATGAATCACCAGTTGGTGACCGTAGAAATTGAAGTCGACCCACTGACTGCTGGAACGGCCTTCTTCCAAGCCAAACACTTCACGGTAGAACGTACGGGCGGCGGCAAGATCGTAGACCGGAATCGCCAGGTGGAATGGAGAAAGGCTCATCGAGAATCCTCTTAACGTGTGAGGTTGGGCCATCGTAGCGCCGCGCTTGCGGCAAGAAAACCCTACAGACCGTGTCCAAGCGACACCAGGAGCGACGGGTTTTTCGCGGCAGGATCATGCACCGCAGGCCCGTCGTGCAGGTACACATCCAAATTAGCCGCTTTAGCCGAGCAAATGAACTATACCTTCAGAAGCACACAGTCAGACCAAGGCGGCACTGACATGATGGGATGGAACGGTTCTGGCGAATCCTGCCGGATCGCTGCATCATGCGCCGCATCATAAAAAAAGCTGGCCTGTAGACGTTGTTTCCGGCGCCTCGTACGCCGGAATTGGCGCCCCCCTTTCAATGCCTGAAGTATCGTCCATGAGCCCGACTACACGCGTTTTGAACGCATCAACCAAAGCGCTTTACCGGCTTTGTCTGTTACTGCCGCTGCTGGCTAGCCATGGAGCGAGCGCCGAATCTCCGGTCATTGAACTGCACTTTCCCGACGCACCGCCGCTGACGTTCGTCAACGACCCCAGGGGTCACGGAATCGTGGGCGATGTCGCCGTGGCGGCGATGACCAGGGCCGGGTACACCGTAAAGGTCCATGTACTTCCCTGGGCCCGGGCACAAAAGCATGTCAGTGAAGAACATGACCACTTGATCACCCCCCTGTCGCGCATCCCAACTCGTGAAGATCGCTTCACCTGGATTGCCTCGATCATGCCCATGGAACGTGCCTTTTTCAGCCTCGAACGACGGGTGAGCAGCTTCGCCCAAGCGAAAGAGACCTACCGCAAGATCGGCGTCGGCCTGGGCAGCGCACAAGAAGATATCCTGCGCAGCGAAGGCTTCAGCGATGAACAGATCTATCCGTTGGCCATCGGCGACAATCCCGCCCAGATGCTGTTGATGGGGCGTATCGATGCCTGGTTCAACGGAGTGCCGGAGAGTCGATACATCTGGCCGAAGGTGTCTAAACGCAAACTGCTCATGAGCTCGGTCGGCAGCAGCGCCGATCTCTACCTGGCCTGCTCGAAGCAATGCTCACCAAAAATGGTCGAGGATTTGCGCGAGGCGGTTGAAGCGCTTCGCGCGGATGGGACGGTCAAGCATATCCATGACCTCTATTTGCCGCAGTAGGCTGTGGCGAGGGGATTTATCCCCGCTGGGCTGTGCAGCAGCCCCAAAGGCAGGGTGCAACCAACCTGAGATGACGCGGTGGCTGGATTCAGGGTTGCTTCGCAACCCAGCGGGGATAAATCCCCTCGCCACATGCAGTTCAACATCGAATGAATAGCATCGCTGAACTAGAGCCCTCATCGATGGCTTATATCATTCCGAATGATAGTTACCTTTGCTTCATTCGATTCGTTCCTCTGCCTTGCGCCACGCATCATCCGCCCATTCTCAATACATTGGCGGATGCTATCCATGGAACATTCACTTTCAAAACTGCGTTTTCCCCTCGCGCTGCTGGCGATGCTGGTGATGAGCGCCTGCGGCAAGACTCCCGACACGGCAGCGTCCATGCCGCCGGCCAAAGTCAGTGTGGCCAAGGTATTGGAGCAACCTGTCAACGAATGGGATGAGTTCACCGGCCGCCTCGAGGCGCCGGAAACCGTCGAGATCCGCCCACGGGTTTCCGGGCAGATCGACGAAGTGGCCTTCACCGAAGGCGCGCTGGTCAAGAAAGGCGACCTGTTGTTCCAGATCGACCCGCGCCCTTTCCAGGCTGAAGTACGTCGTCTCGAAGCCCAACTGGCCCAGGCCCGCGCCACTGCCACCCGCAGCGAAAACGAAGCCCAGCGTGGCGAACGCCTGCGCTTGAGCAACGCCATTTCCGCCGAACTGGCAGACTCGCGCACCAGCGCCGCCCAGGAAGCCCGCGCCGCCGCCGCGGCCATCCAGGCGCAACTGGACCTGGCCAAGCTGAACCTGAGCTTCACCCGGGTGACCTCGCCCATCAGCGGTCGCGTCAGCCGGGCGGCCATCACCGCCGGCAACCTGGTGACCGCCGACGTCACCCCGCTCACCAGCGTGGTCTCCACGGACAAGGTCTACGCCTACTTCGACGCCGACGAACGTGTCTTCCTCAAGTACACCCAACTCGCCCGCCAGGGCCAGCGCGGCCAGGCCACGCCGGTCTACATGGGCCTGTCCAACGAGGACGGCAACCCGCACCAGGGCCAGATGAACTTCGTCGACAACCAGGTCAATCCGCAGACCGGCACCATCCGTGGTCGTGCCGTGTTCGACAACAAGGACGGCGCCTACACCCCAGGCCTCTATGCCCGTCTGAAGCTGGTGGGCAGCGGTACTTACGCCGCCGTGCTGATCAACGACGAAGCCGTCGGCACCGACCTGGGCAAGAAATTCGTGCTGGTGATGGACGCCGAGAACAAGCCGGCCTACCGCGCCGTTGAGCTGGGTCCGAAAATCGAAGGCCTGCGTATCGTGCGCAGCGGCCTGAGCAAGAACGACACCATCATCGTCAAGGGGCTGCAACGGGCTCGTCCGGGGGCACCGGTCACGCCTGAAACCGTGCCGATGGCCAGCGACGAAACCATTGCCGCCCTGGCACAACAACGTAAAGCGCTCGAAGCCAGCAACCTGCCCCAAGTCGCGCCATCCAAGGACGCGTCAGGGGCGGCTGGCAAATTGGCCGCTGCGACCCCACGCGGTTAAGGGACTGAATCCAAGATGAAATTTTCCCAGTTCTTCATTTCGCGGCCGATCTTCGCAGCAGTGCTTTCGCTGCTGATCCTGATCGCCGGCGCCATCTCGCTGTTCCAATTGCCGATCAGCGAATACCCGGAAGTCGTGCCGCCGACCGTGGTCGTGCGCGCCAACTTCCCGGGCGCCAACCCCAAGGTCATCGGCGAAACCGTGGCCGCCCCCCTGGAGCAGGCCATCACCGGTGTCGAGAACATGCTGTACATGTCCTCGCAATCCACCGCTGACGGCAAGATCACCCTGACCATCACCTTCGCCCTGGGCACCGACCTGGACAACGCCCAGGTGCAGGTGCAGAACCGCGTCACCCGAACCGAGCCCAAGCTGCCGGAAGAAGTGACCCGGATCGGCATCACGGTGGACAAGGCGTCGCCCGACCTGACCATGGTCGTGCACTTGACCTCGCCGGACAAACGCTACGACATGCTCTACCTGTCCAACTACGCCCTGCTCAACATCAAGGATGAGCTGGCGCGCCTGGGCGGCGTGGGTGATGTGCAGCTGTTCGGCATGGGTGACTACTCCCTGCGGGTCTGGCTGGATCCGAACAAGACCGCTTCACGCAACCTGACCGCCACCGACGTGGTCACCGCGATCCGTGAACAGAACCGCCAGGTGGCTGCCGGCGCCCTGGGCGCACCGCCAGCGCCCAATGCCCAGGCTTTCCAGCTGTCTATCAACACCCAGGGGCGCCTGGTAAATGAGGAAGAGTTCGAGAACATCATCATTCGTTCCGGTGCCAACGGTGAGATCACTCGTCTGAAGGACATCGCCCGGGTCGAACTGGGTTCCAGCCAATACGCCCTGCGTTCGCTGCTGGACAACCAGCCGGCAGTGGCGATCCCGATCTTCCAGCGCCCGGGTTCCAACGCTATCCAGATCTCCAACGACGTTCGCGCCAAGATGGAAGAACTGAAGAAAGGCTTCCCGGCGGGAATGGACTACAGCATCGTCTATGACCCGACGATCTTCGTCCGCGGTTCCATCGAGGCGGTGGTACATACCCTGTTCGAAGCACTGATTCTCGTGGTGCTGGTGGTGATCCTGTTCCTGCAGACCTGGCGCGCCTCGATCATTCCATTGGTGGCGGTGCCGGTATCGCTGATCGGTACGTTCGCCGTGATGCATCTATTCGGCTTCTCGTTGAACGCCCTCTCGCTGTTCGGCCTGGTACTGGCGATCGGTATCGTGGTGGACGACGCGATCGTGGTGGTGGAGAACGTCGAGCGAAACATCGAACTGGGGCTTACCCCGGTGGAAGCGACCAAGCGCGCCATGGGCGAAGTGACCGGCCCGATCATCGCCACCGCCCTGGTGCTGTGCGCGGTGTTCGTTCCGGCGGCATTCATCAGCGGCCTGACCGGGCAGTTCTATAAACAGTTCGCCCTGACCATTGCCATCTCCACGGTGATTTCGGCGATCAACTCCCTGACCCTGTCGCCAGCCTTGGCCGCGGTGTTGCTCAAGGGCCATGACGCGCCCAAGGACCGTTTCTCCAAGTTCCTGGACAAGGTCTTCGGTGGCTGGCTGTTCCGTCCGTTCAACCGTTTCTTCGAGCGCGCCAGTCATGGTTATGTGGGCACCGTCGCTCGAGTGATTCGCAGCAGCGGCATCGCCCTGGTGCTCTATGCAGGCCTGATGGTGTTGACCTTCTTCGGTTTCTCCACCACCCCGACCGGTTTCGTGCCCGGCCAGGACAAACAGTACCTGGTGGCCTTCGCCCAACTGCCGGACGCCGCGAGCCTGGACCGTACCGAAGACGTGATCAAGCGCATGTCCGACCTGGCCCTCAAGCAACCGGGCGTGGAAAGCGCCGTGGCCTTCCCGGGCCTGTCGATCAACGGTTTCACCAACAGCCCGAACGCCGGCATCGTGTTCGTGACCCTCAAGCCTTTCGATGAGCGCAAGGACCCGAGCATGTCGGCCGGTGCCATCGCCGGCGCCTTGAACGGCCAGTACGCCGGGATCCAGGAAGCCTACATGGCGATCTTCCCGCCACCGCCGGTACAGGGCCTGGGCACGATCGGTGGTTTCCGCCTGCAAATCGAAGACCGGGGCAACCTGGGCTACGACGAGCTGTACAAAGAAACCATGAACATCATCACCAAGAGCCGCAGCGTGCCGGAACTGGCCGGGTTGTTCACCAGCTACACCGTGAACGTGCCCCAGGTCGATGCCGCCATCGACCGTGAAAAAGCCAAGACCCACGGCGTGGCCGTCAGCGACATCTTCGACACCCTGCAGATCTACCTGGGTTCGCTGTATGCCAACGACTTCAACCGCTTCGGTCGCACCTACCAGGTCAACGTCCAGGCCGAGCAGCAATTCCGTCTCGAGTCGGACCAGATCGGCCAGCTCAAGGTGCGCAACAACCGTGGCGAAATGATCCCGCTGGCGACCTTCATCAAGGTCAGCGACACCTCGGGGCCAGATCGCGTGATGCACTACAACGGCTTCATCACCGCTGAAATCAACGGTGCCGCCGCCCCGGGCTACAGCTCCGGCCAGGCTGAAAAAGCCATCGAGAAGCTGCTCAAGGACGAATTGCCCAACGGCATGACGTACGAGTGGACCGACCTGACGTACCAGCAGATCCTCTCGGGCAACACCGCGCTGTTCGTGTTCCCGCTCTGCGTACTGCTGGCGTTCCTGGTGCTCGCGGCACAGTACGAAAGCTGGAGCCTGCCATTGGCGGTGATCCTGATCGTACCGATGACCCTGCTGTCGGCCATTACCGGGGTGATTCTCTCCGGCGGCGACAACAACATCTTTACCCAGATCGGCTTGATCGTACTGGTGGGGCTTGCCTGCAAGAACGCGATCCTGATCGTCGAGTTCGCCAAGGATAAACAGCTCGAAGGCATGAACCCGCTGGCGGCGGTCCTCGAAGCGTGCCGCCTGCGTCTGCGGCCGATCCTGATGACCTCCTTCGCCTTCATCATGGGCGTGGTGCCCCTGGTGTTCTCCAGCGGCGCAGGTGCGGAAATGCGCCATGCCATGGGTGTGGCGGTGTTCTCCGGGATGCTCGGCGTGACCTTCTTCGGCCTGCTGCTCACCCCTGTGTTCTATGTACTGATCCGCAACTTCGTCGAGCGCAGCGAGGCCCGCAAGGCGGCCCGGGCTTTGAAACTGGAGGCGCAACAATGAGTTTGAAAGCGTTCGTGCCGAGCTTGCTGGTATTGGCCTTGAGTGCCTGCGCCGTGGGCCCGGACTACAAGGCCCCGCAAACGGAGGCGGCGAATATCACCACCGCCACCGACGGCGCCGCCGGCCAGAAGAATTTCGACCGTGCCCGGTTCGAAGGCATCTGGTGGCAGCAGTTCGACGACCCGACCCTTAACGCGTTGGTGACCCGCTCCCTGGAAGGCAACCGCGAGTTGCGCGTGGCCTTCGCCCGTTTGCGGGCCGCCCGGGCGATTCGCGATGACGCCAGCAATGACGCCATGCCGACCATCACCAGCCGTGCCAGCAGCAACCTGGGCAAAGGCCAGATCCCAACGGGGCAGACAGACGAACGAGTCAACACCGAGCGTTACGACCTTGGCCTGGACATGGCCTGGGAGCTGGACTTGTTCGGGCGCATCCAGCGCAACCTGGAAGCCAGCGACGCCGATCAGCAGGCGGCCGAAGCCGATCTCTATCAGTTGCAGGTGACGATGATCGCCGAGCTGGTGGATGCCTACGGTCAACTGCGCGGCGCCCAACTACGGGAAAAAATCGCCCTGGCGAACCTGAAGAACCAGCAGGATTCGCGCAAGATCACCGAAAGCCTGCGCGATGCCGGCGTCGGTGATCAGCTCGACGTGGTTCGCGCCGATGCGCGCCTGGCCTCGGTGGAAGCCAGCGTGCCGCAGTTGCAGGCCGAACAGGTGCGCCAACGCAATCGCATCGCCACGTTGCTGGGCGAGCGCCCGGACAAACTCAGCGTGGACCTGAGCCCGAAACAGTTGCCAGCCATCGCCAAGGCCCTGCCCATCGGCGACCCGGGTGAACTGCTGCAACGACGCCCGGACATTCTCAGTGCCGAACGCCAACTGGCCGCTGCCACGGCGCGCATCGGCGTGGCCAAGGCCGACCTGTTCCCACGGGTCAGCCTGAGCGGTTTCCTCGGTTTCACGGCTGGACGCGGTTCGCAGATCGGCTCCTCGGCGGCCAACGCCTGGGCGCTGGGCCCGAGCATTACCTGGGCCGCTTTCGACCTGGGCAGCGTGCGGGCTCGCTTGCGCGGTGCCGACGCCGAGGCGGACGGTGCCTTGGCGACCTACGAACAGCAAGTACTGCTGGCCCTGGAAGAATCGGAGAACGCCTTCAGTGACTACGGCAAGCGTCAACAACGGCTGATCTCGCTGATCCGCCAGAGTGAATCGAGCCGTGCCGCCGCCGACCTGGCCGAGATTCGCTACCGCGAAGGCACTGTGGACTTCCTCGTGCTGCTCGACGCCCAGCGCGAACGCCTGGCCGCCGAAGACACCCAGGCCCAGGCCGAAGTGGACCTGTACCGCGGTATCGTCGCGATCTACAAGGCCCTGGGCGGCGGCTGGAAACCGGAAACCGTTGCCAGCAACTGACCCGCCCTGCTCAACCGAGCTCCTTTGGTTGGCCGCAACCAACCAATTCTTTGCCCCGCGTTCATTTGGACGCGGGGCTTTTTTTGCCTATCGCCCACGACCCAGCGTGAAAGAGCCCATTGTGGGGAATGAGCTTGCTCGCGATGGCGGTGGGTCAGTCGATATCGATATCGCTGAACCGACGCCATCACCAGCAAGCTCGACCCCACAACTCCGCTACCGCTGTGACAAGGTTTGACTCAAGCCGCCACCTGACCGAAGCTTGCGGCATTTCACGCTTCTGGTAATGGATTCCCTGCATGCCCTCGCCTCGCCGCCGCTATCTGCTCCTCAGCCTCTGTGTCCTGTTGTTGATCGGTCTTGTCGCGCTATGGCTACGCAGCACCACGCCGCAAATCCCCGAAGCGATCAAGCGTGGTTACAGTGAAGCCCTGGAAAGCGCCCGCAACGGACAGCCGGGAGCGGCGCGCATGCTTTACCAGCAACTGGGGCGCCCAGACCTCTCGCCCAAGCGCCGCGTGTGGCTGCACGCCGAACTGCCCAACTACCCCAGCCCCCAAGCCCTGAAGCTGGCGGACGCGGACCTGCACAACGAATCGCCGGACGTGCGTCGAGCCGCCATCGGCAGCGTCGTCGGGCTGGTACCGACAGGCCAGCGCAGCCTGTTGCTCGGCCCGCTCCTGGATGATGATGACCAGAACGTCCGGTTCGCCGCCGTGAACGCGCTGCTGGGCTTGTCGCCGGATGATCTCGGCCTGTATTTCGGGGCGATGCAGTTAGCCATCGACACCTGGGAACAGGTGCTCGAGGACGGTCCGAAAACCGCTGAGACCCACTGCCAGCTCGCCCGACTGCACCTGCACAACGCCGAACTGAAGAAAGCCCAACGGGCCCTTGAACAGGCCCTGCGCCTGCAACCGGACAACCTGCCAGCACTGGTCATGCAGATCGAAGTACTGGACAAACAGGGCCAAAGCGAAGCTGCGCGATTATTGCTCGCCCGACAGTTGCAAACCCAGCCAGCGTCGGCTTATCTGCAACATGCGCTGGGCATGTGGCTGCTGCAACACGGCCAGAACGAGTATGCGGTGCTCGGCTTGGCAAAAGCGGTGGAGCTGGAGCCCGAGAACCGCCATTACCGTTATGACCTGGCGACCACCCTGCATGCCGAGCAGGAAGTGGAAGCCGCGCAGAAACAGCTGCAGGAAATCGTCCAGCGCTATCCCGCCGACCGCAAGGCACGGGTGCTGCTGATCAACTATTGGAAGGAGACCGGCCAATTGCAGAATGTTCAAATCCTGCTGGCGCAACTTGAACAGCTGAACCCCGATGACCCGGCGCTGCAGCAAGGCCTGTAGGCCTAATGCCTAACTTTTGTCAGCTGGAACCTTGGGCAAACACACAAACCGTGGCGAGGGAGCTTGCTCCCGCTGGGTCGCGAAGCGGCCCTGTTTTGGGGCTGCTGCGCAGCCCAGCGGGAGCAAGCTCCCTCGCCACGGGGTTACTGCTCGGCTTCATTTCGCTTAGCTGACTGGCATTGGTCTGTAGGCCCTCATTGCACGCCGAAAGTTGTGCAATACACCGCGTTTTATCGATGTAAGCGGAACCGCCATCACCGCCAAAGGTCAAGTGTTCAGGCAGTTGAATTCAGGCGTTACCCCGCCTGCTGCCCACTTCCCTAGTCATGAGAGGGCTATTTTTGTCTACATCTAACGAGTTGATCAGTGCAAAAGCCGCCACCGGCATCGAAGGACTGGACGATGTCCTTTCCGGTGGATTGTCCCGCGGCCACGTGTTCCTGCTCGAGGGGGAACCAGGGACTGGTAAGACCACGGTCGCGCTGCATTTTCTGTTGGCCGGCGCCAAGGCTGGCGAGCGCTCGTTGTACATCACGCTATCGGAAACCGAGCGTGAACTGCGTCAGGGCGCAACCTCCCACGGGTGGACGCTGGACGACAACATTCATATTTTCGAACTGACCCCGCCCGAAAGCCTGCTCAATGCCGAGCACCAGCAGAGCCTGCTGTACTCCTCAGACCTGGAGCTGGGCGAAGCGACGCGGCAGATCTTCGAAGTGGTCGAACGGGTCAAGCCGACCCGGGTGGTGCTCGACAGCCTGTCGGAGATCCGCCTGCTGGCGCAAAGCTCCTTGCGCTATCGTCGCCAGATCCTCGCGATCAAGCACTACTTCGTGCGCTACGACGCCACGGTCCTGCTGCTCGACGACCTGACCACCGAGTCCCTCGACAAGACCGTCCACAGTGTCGCCCACGGGGTGATTCGCCTGGAAGAACTGACGCCCAACTATGGCGCCGAACGGCGGCGGATCCGGGTGGTCAAGTATCGCGGGCAGAAATACCGCGGCGGTTACCATGACTTCACCATCATGGGCGACGGGGTACATGTCTTCCCACGCCTGGTGGCCGCCGAGCACCGAGGCCAATACCTGCGCCAGCAACTCTCCAGCGGCATCGGCGAAATGGACGCCCTGCTGGGTGGCGGTATCGAGACCGGCTCCAGCACGTTGATTCTCGGCCCGGCGGGGACCGGCAAGTCGCTGATAGCGCTGATTTTTGCCGCCGCCGCCGTACATCGCGGCGAGAAAGCCGCGCTGTTCATCTTCGATGAAGAACTGGGTTTGTTGTTCGAACGCATGAAAAACATCGGCATCGACCTGCAAGCCCTGCAAGAGACCGGCAACCTGCTGATCGAACAAGTGGACGCCGCCGAGCTGTCTCCGGGTGAGTTCTCCCACCGCGTGCGCCGTTGTGTCGATGAGGGAGACATCAAGACCGTGGTCATCGACAGCATCAATGGCTATCAGGCGGCCATGCCGGAGGAGAACGCCCTGGTCCTGCACATGCATGAATTGTTGCTCTACCTCAACCGCAAGGGCGCGGCGACCTTCATGACTGTTGCACAGCACGGTCTGGTCGGCGACATGCAGGCGCCCGTCGACATTACTTACCTGGCTGACACGGTGATTCTTTTGCGTTATTTCGAAGCACTGGGCAAGGTGCGCCGGGCGATTTCCATCATCAAGAAACGCACGGGCAGCCATGAGTCGACCATCCGCGAATACCGCATCAGCGGCTTGGGCATGACCATCGGCGAGCCGCTCGAGGCGTTCCAAGGTGTCTTGCGAGGGGTTCCCTCTTATGTAGGCGAGAGCAACCCGCTGCTCAGGGATGAACACCGGTGACGCTGGCCGAGCCCCTGTCCGAGCGGGCGCTGATCCTCGCGCCGCTGGGACGGGACAGCCAGATCGCCTTGATGATCCTCAATGAAGCCGGTTTTGCCGGCCTCATCTGCCGTCATCTGGGCCATTTGTGCGAAGAATTGGAAAAAGGTGCCGGCCTGTTGGTGATTTCCTCGGAAGCGCTGGTGGGGCCTGATCTGGAAGCGCTGTTCCTGTACATCGAGCAGCAGCCGGCCTGGTCTGACCTGCCCATTGTCTTGCTGACCCATCACGGCGGCCCGGAACAGAACCCGGCGGCGCGTATCGGTACGCAACTGGGCAACGTGACCTTCCTTGAGCGCCCTTTCCACCCAGTGACCCTGATCAGCCTGGTGACCACCGCCCTGCGAGGTCGTCGAAGGCAGTACGAAGCCCGCGACCGCCTGATCGACCTGAGCAACAGCGAACTGCGCCTGCAAACCACCCTTGAAACCCTTGAACAGCAAGTGGAAGAACGCACCGCCCAGTTGCGCCATAACGAAGAGGCATTGCGCCAGTCACAGAAAATGGAAGCAGTCGGCCAACTCACCGGCGGTATCGCCCACGACTTCAACAACATGCTCACCGGAATCATCGGCAGCCTCGAACTGCTGCGCCGGCGCCTGGCCCGGGGCCGCACCGAGGACCTGGACAGCCTGATCGACCTGGGCGTGACCTCGGCCAACCGCGCCGCCGGCCTGACCCATCGCCTGCTGGCGTTTTCCCGTCGGCAATCACTGGACTCCAAGGCCGTCCAGATGAATACGCTGGTATTGTCCATGGGCGAGTTGCTGCAACGCAGCCTCAACGAAAGCATCCACCTGGACATGCAGCTGGACGAGCAGCTCTGGGTCGCCGAAGCCGACCCCAACCAACTGGAAAGCGCCCTGCTCAACCTGGTCCTCAACGCCCGGGATGCCATGCCCAATGGCGGGAACCTGGTGGTAAAGACCTGCAACCAGCACCTTGACGCCGACTTTACCGACGCCTACACCAACCTGGAACCCGGCGACTATGTGGTGCTGAGCGTGCAGGACAGCGGTTGCGGCATGCCCGAAGCGATCATCGGTCGTGCGTTCGATCCGTTCTTCACCACCAAGCCAATCGGCCAGGGCACCGGGCTGGGCCTGTCGATGATCTATGGGTTCAGCAAGCAATCGCGCGGGCATGTGACCATCGACAGCGAAGTCGACAAAGGCACCACGGTGAACCTTTACCTGCCGCGCTTTCGCGGCGAGGAAATACACGAACCACAGGCCACCACCCCACATGCACCGCATGCGCAGGACGGTGAGACCGTGCTGATCGTCGAGGACGATCCAGCGGTGCGAGTGCTCGTGAGCGCGGTGTTGAGCGAGTTGGGCTATGCCTTTGTGGAAGCGGCCGATGCCAACGGCGCAGTACCAATCCTCCAGTCAGGCCAACGCATCGACCTGCTGATCAGCGACGTGGGCCTGCCCGGCATGAATGGCCGGCAACTGGCAGAAATCGGCCGGCAGATCCGCCCGGACCTGCGGGTACTGTTCATCACCGGTTACGCGGAACATGCAGCGGTACGCGGCGGTTTCCTTGACCCGGGGATGCAGATGATCACCAAGCCATTCACGTTTGATTTGTTGACAGCCAAGGTGCGGGAGATGATCACGGTTTGAGTCGATTGAATGTCTCTTGTGGCGAGGGAGCTTGCTCCCGCTGGGGCGCGAAGCGGCCCTAAAACCTCAATCCCGGTTATGCCAGATTCAATGGTGTCGCCTGCCTTGGGCC
>NZ_FMTR01000057.1:0-1148 GCF_900100135.1 Pseudomonas sp. NFACC05-1
GGCTTTTCCGATTTCGAAGACGCCTTGAGCCAAACCTATCGCGAGTGGGAATACTGCGTGCAGTATCGCGAGACCAGTTTCGACTTTGTCAGCCGCTTGATGGAACAGGAAGGGATCTACTACTTCTTCCGCCACGAGCAGGGCCGGCATGTGCTGGTGCTGGCCGACGCCTACGGCGCCCACACCAAGGCGCCCGGCTACGGCTCGGTGCCCTACTACCCAAAGAACGAGCAGCAGCGCGAGCGGGATCATATTCACGACTGGCACCTGGCCCAGGAAGTCCAGCCGGGCTCGCTGGAACTCAACGACTACGATTTCCAGCGCCCGAGTGCGCGCATCGACGTGCGTGCGGCCATGCCTCGCCCCCACGCGGCCGGCGACTATCCGCTCTACGACTACCCCGGCACCTATGTGCAAAGCGCCGACGGCGAGCACTACGCCCGTACCCGCATCGAAGCCTTGCAGACCCAGCACGAACAGGTCGAGTTATCGGGTAACGCCCGGGGCCTGGGCTCGGGGCACCTGTTCAGCCTCACCGGCTTCAGCCGCCAGGACCAGAACCGCGAATACCTGATCGTCGGTGCCCGCTATTACATTTCCCAGGAAAGCGGCGAGACCGGCGGCGGCGCGCCGTCGGCCCAGTTCGAAAGCAGCCTGACCTGCATCGACGCCCAGCAAAGTTACCGTCCGCTACCGATCACCCATCGACCCATCGTCAAAGGCCCGCAGACCGCGTTGGTCGTGGGCCCCAAGGGCGAGGAAATCTGGACCGATCAGTTTGGCCGGGTGAAGGTGCATTTCTACTGGGACCGACACGACCAGTCCAACGAAAACAGCTCGTGCTGGATTCGTGTGTCGCAGGCCTGGGCCGGCAAGAATTGGGGCTCGGTGCAGATCCCGCGCATCGGCCAGGAAGTGATCGTCAGCTTCCTCGAAGGCGACCCGGACCGGCCGATCGTCACCGGTCGCGTGTATAACGCCGAACAGACCGTGCCCTATGCGTTGCCTGCCAATGCCACTCAGAGCGGCACCAAAAGCCGTTCGAGCAAAGGCGGCACGCCAGCGAATTTCAACGAAATCCGCATGGAAGACAAGAAAGGCGCCGAGCAGCTGTACATCCATGCCGAGCGCAACCAGGACATCGTGGT